>NZ_JBEOPC010000042.1:0-21628 GCF_040309765.1 Psychrobacter sp. TB20-MNA-CIBAN-0197 | reverse complement strand
TATCGTCGCTTTGTGCCTTGTCTGGAACAATTTTAGCGATCAGCAGTGCCTATTTGCGAATGTTCAACACGCCCTAAACGTGACTAATTAAAAACGAACTATCGTAACTCAAGCTACAAGCGAATCCGCGAGCCGTCACTGAGCAAGCGATAAGAGATGACATAGAACACTACGCAAAAGACAAAAATAGCCGCCATCGAATACCAAACGTTGACGTCAGAGTAACCCAAGATACCGTAACGGAATGAGTTGACCATATAGACAATCGGGTTCAATAGCGAGACGTTTTGCCAAAAGCTCGACAAATCTTCCATCGAATAAAACACCCCACCCAAAAAGGTCAATGGCGTCAATACAAAGCTTGGAATGATAGAGATATCATCGAACGAGCGCGCAAATACCGCGTTAATAAAGCCGCCTAACGAGAATAAGATAGACGTGCCAAGTACCGTAAAGATAGTGACAAATAAATGCTCAATCCCCAAATCGGTAAAGAACAGCGCCACGATAGAGACAATAAAGGCAATCACTAGCCCGCGAAAGATACCGCCGCTGACATAACCCGTCAGAATCGCATGTTTAGAAACCGGCGATACCAGTAGCTCTTCGATACTGGCAGTAAACTTAGCACTAAAAAAGCTTGAGACGACGTTTGAATAGCTATTGGTAATCACCGCCATCATGATAAGGCCCGGGACGATGAACTGCATATAAGGCACGCCGCCCATCTCGCCCACTCGATCGCCAATCATGCGCCCAAAGATGATAAAGTATAGAGTCATAGTGATGACAGGAGGTAATAGAGTCTGCGGCCAAATACGCAAGATGCGGCGGATCTCTTTTAATAAGATGGTCTTAAAAGCGATCCATTTTTTGCTCCAAGACATAGACTCATTCGGATCTACAACGACGGGCTCTCTCATAGTCCTGCCTCCTTCATACTATTTGCACTCTGAATATTTTGCTCCACCAAACGCATAAATAGCTCTTCTAATCGGTTCGACTTATTACGCATACTGGCGACATCAATATCGCGCTCTGTTAACTGCTCAAACACACAGTTCAGAGTCTCGCCTTGGGTTAAGGTGACCTCCAAAGTCATCTCATCGGGCTGCGCAATATCAGTGACTTGCTCAATAACCAAAGACTCTGTCAGCGGTTTTGTTAAGTCTAAGACAAAGGTCTCAACTGATAGTTGCCCGAGTAAGTCTTTCATCTCAGTGTTAATGCGTATTTCACCATGATCTAAGATAGCGATACGCTTACACAGCTGTTCCGCTTCCTCTAGATAATGCGTAGTCAAAATAATCGTGGTGTTTTCTTCAACGTTGATCTGCTGCATAAATTCCCACATAGAGCGGCGCAGCTCAATATCGACACCCGCTGTCGGCTCATCAAGAATTAACAGCTTTGGCTTATGAATCAGCGCGCGAGCAATCATCAAACGCCGCTTCATACCCCCTGAGAGCTCACGCGCTTTACTACCGCGTTTATCCCATAATCCCAAAGCTGTTAGCAAGCGTTTGGCACGCGGCTTAGCTTCGCTCGCTGGTATACCGAAGTAGCCTGCTTGGGTGATCAAGATATCGCCAACTTTTTCAAACATATTGAAATTAAACTCTTGCGGCACCACGCCAAGGTACTGCTTAGCGACTGAAGGATTGGCTAATAAATCGGTGCCAAAGATCTCTACACTGCCGGTCGTTGGCTTAAACAGTGAGCTGATAATACCAATCATCGTCGACTTGCCAGCACCATTAGGCCCAAGCAACGCAAAAAACCCACCTTGCGGCACAGTCAGATTGGCCCCTTTTAGAGCTGAAAAGCCATTATCATAAGTCTTGGACAAGTTTTTAATCTCAAGTGCTGGTACCTCAGACATGAAGACCTCTTTATTGATTCTATAAATGGTTTATGACGTTTTTGTATTTCTATAAGATTGCTTTATCATCATTGCTGCAAGCTGTCTAAGTGAGGCTAATCTACAGGTATTTCAACTGAGTTTTAAGGGGAAAGTCTTAACTACAGTATTAATAAATTTAATCATTGCCAAACTTGCAATATTACGCGTTAAAAAAACGCCTATCTCAACTTATGAAATAGACGCTCATTCAAAAAACGACTGCTGATTAATTGTAAGTTGGTTACTGGTTAAGAATCACTTATATAATAGCGTTACAGCAGCTTAACTTGCTTCGGCAATCATATAATCCACTGCGTTTTCGACTTCTTCGTCAGGGATAGAAGCACCACCTTTAGCAGGCATAGCATTAAAGCCGTTGATGGCATGATCATATAAAGTCGCTTCACCTTTGGCGATACGCGGTCCCCAAGCACCAGCATCACCTAACATAGGCGAGCCTAATAGGCCAGATGCGTGACAAGTCTGGCATACGGCATTGTAGACCGTTGCACCATCACGAGGGCCGTCACCTGCTGCAGGGGTAGCAGCGCGAGTCGTAACGTTACAAGTCTCGCCTTCATAGCAGATGTTGCCGACAGGCTGAATACGAGCAATGAGATTTGGGTATAACGCGATTAGCTTTTGTACTTGCGGTGTATCTTCAGGGATTGGCTCTTCTTCAACAGCAGGGGTCGCTGCCGCTTGCGCCGTTTCGTCAGCCGCCGTGTCGTCCTCAGCCATTGCCGCATCACCCTCAGCCACTTCTTCGGTGGTATCAGCTGCTGCTTGGGTGTCATCACCCAATACTTGCGGTGCGTTTTCTACCACTTCCTGCGCTTCTTCTACATCAGAGACGCTTACAGGCGTATCCACTATTTCTTCAGCTTGGCTCACAGCGATACTAGCGATTCCTAGAATGGCAGCTGCCGATAACATCACTACTTTTCTCATTCGTCACGTTCTCTTATTACGTAGACAAGTGGCGGCGTTGAATAGCTGACGCCTTACCCTTATGACAGCATAACTTTGATAATTCTCGAGTTCGCTGTTGGGCAGCAGGCATGATTATTCTATATGCAGGCGCACTTGTCATCGGTGATTATTTATCAGTATGAATTCTCCCTAACATTATAAGGGAAAAGGCGGGTAAATTGCCATGCCTGTTTACTGACTATACTGTTTTTTCGCAAAAAAGCATAAAGCGCCGCATCAATCGTTGGCTTTGCTGCTTTTATTTGTTAGACTAAGCGGTCTTTATTTTTAGACAAGCGCTCGTAGCTCAGTTGGATAGAGTATCGGTTTCCGAAGCCGAGGGTCGTGGGTTCGATTCCCGCCGAGCGCACCAATCATCGTATTTCGCCCTTCCTAAGATTGCGCTTTTGGCTTAACGGCTGACGCTTTTCTTTATAGTAAATCCCTCAGTACTATCAATAAGCCTCTAATACGTATCACTATTAAGCATTCCGCTTATAGTTCAGTGCAATCTCTAGCTCTAGTATCACTTAAACCAAGATTCTATCGCTGTAAAATAGCAGCAAACATAAGACAACTGCGCTTATTATTTAAGCATAACGTCTAAGTATAACGTCGTTGCAAGTCGCATCAGATGCGCTCAAGACTGCACGATTTATAGGCATAAAAAAAGCCATCTTAAAGGCTTTTAGTCTTATTATTAATCATACAAAATATATCGGTTTACTGTTGCTGTGTTCATATGTTTTTACTCAAGGCATTGCTTGTCTTGTTACTTCGTTATTTTTAATAAACGACTCTGATAATAAGAATAGCAGCTAGTAAAGTAATCAAACTAAACACTGCAAGCGAATACGAGAAAAAGCGAATAGTACTCATAAAGAACTCTCTTTATATAGAGCAAAGGCGCCCTGTCACTCTAATATATTTTATTTAATCTTCATTGTATAGAAATATTAAAATATAACTAATAATTAGTTAGTAAAGCAAGTAAATTATGGAGCTTATAAAAAGAGCTAGGTTGAGTTATCGCTAAAACTGGACTTGCTCTACTCTGCGTCTGCTAAATGAGCCGTCAACACATCGCGACTAGGCACGCGGTGATAATTCATAATCGGCACTTCACCTAATCTGCGCGCACCGGCAGCAAGACTCTTATCAATAGTAATCATCGCGACTTTTTTACCTTGACGGCTGATGAGTAGATGCTTGGCTTTGCGGCTGACTTGATACTCAGGAAAAATCCTTTTGACTAAGGCTGCAGTCTTTTGCAGTGGGTCGTTCTTGGGTAGCTCATTAGTACTGGCGCCATTCGCCGCTTTGGCACCACGCGCCTTGGCCAGTAGCCATAGTCCAACGACTACACTTACGAGTATGACAAGCCACCATATTCCGTCTATCATAAAGGGAGACATCCATCGTTATTGAATTGAGTTTAGACGAGTAAACGCTAGAGAATGAGGGTTCAGTTATGGTAGCAGAATTATCAGCGGAGTTAATAGGACAAGTTGAACAAGCGGCGCAATTATTGCAGTCCGCCAAGCGCGTTTGTATTTTGACTGGTGCGGGTATCTCAGCCGAAAGCGGTATCCCAACCTTTCGCGATAAGCAAACCGGCTTATGGGAGAAGTTTCGCGCCGAAGATCTAGCCAGTCCTATCGCGTTTGCGCGCGATCCTAAGCTGGTCTGGTCGTGGTATCAGTGGCGTCGGCAGTTGGTGCATGATAAAGCGCCCAACCCCGCGCATCAAGCCTTAGCGCAGTGGCAAGCCGCAAGCTCATCATTAGGTCAGCATATTACCTTAATCACCCAAAACGTTGATGACTTACATGAGCAAGCAGGCAGCGACGCTATTCATTTGCATGGTCATCTGTGGAAAAATCGCTGTAGCCAGTGCGATAGCGTTTATGAGGATAATGCCAAAGACAAGCCGCTTGATTTTGATGAGCAGCTCATCACTTGCCCTCACTGCGGCAGTTATATTCGCCCTGATATCGTCTGGTTTGATGAGGCGCTACCGGTTGCTGCTTGGCAAATGGCTGAAGAGGCGGCAGCGAATTGCGATGTCTTTATAAGTATCGGTACCTCAAGCCTCGTCTATCCAGCTGCAGGTCTTGCGCAATTGGCGAAGCAAAACGGTGCCAAGATCATCGAGGTCAATCCCAACCCTACGCCAAGCACGGTAGTCGACATCACACTAGCAGCTAAAGCAGGCGCAGTAATGCCAGTATTGATTAATCAACTAACAGACAAAACAGATAAGTAGCGTATCAAGACACAAGCTAAGTATGATTTGCTATAAGCGTTGTTAACTACTCACAGCAGCATCTACTTTATCTAGATACGCTTGCTTTAGCTCCTCGCTGATAAATGCCGATTTAAAGGAGTTTTTGACTAAAGTTATCATGTCGTCTGCCGACAAGTCGATATGCTCATAAAGATTAATAAAGTTTTGATTAATATAGCCTTTAAAATAAGCCGGATCGTCAGAGTTGACACTGACATTTAGGCCATAATCGAGCAGCTCCTTGATATTGTGCTGCGGATAATCGTCAAATACCTTAAGCTCAATATTAGAATTCGGGCAGACAGTAAGCGGTATTTGCTCTTGTTTTAGACGCTGCATCAGCTCTGGGCTATTGATCGATTGTACGCCGTGATCGATTCGCTCAATCGCTAGTAAGTCTAGAGCCTCATTGATGTAGCTAAAGTCCGCTTCCTCACCAGCATGAGCAACAAGCTTGAAGCCTTCTGCTTTGGCGCGTTTGAATACCGCTTCAAACTTGGCCGGCGGGTTACCTATCTCAGCTGAGTCGAGACCGACACCGATGATATCGTCTTTGTACGCTAAGGCTTGCTCGAAGGTCTCAAAGGCTTCTTGTTCAGACAAATGCCGCAAAAAGCACATGATAATAGCGGCGGTAATACCGTACTGCTCCTTGGCATCGCTAAGCGCTCTTTTGATACCACCGATGACCGTTGCAAACTCAATACCTCTTTCGGTATGGGTTTGCGGATCGAAAAATATCTCAGTATGAACAATATTATTTTCCACGCACTGCAGCATATAAGCCCAAGTCAGATCATAAAAATCCTCTTCCGTAATTAACACCTTAGCCCCAGCATAATAAATATCTAAAAAGCTCTGCAAATCGCTAAAGTTATAAGCGGCGCGTACCTCATCTACAGTCTCATAAGGAATAGTCACGTCATTCTTCTTCGCTAGCCTAAACATCAACTCTGGCTCAAGCGAACCTTCGATATGTAAATGCAGCTCCGCTTTTGGTAGTTTTTTTATCAGCTCAATCATTGTTTTACCTTTACTCTGCGCTCTTTTATACGTTCTAATATTGATGCCTTACTTCAAAAAAACTACTCCATCGGATAGCTCATTACCAGCAGGGTCATGCTCGAGATGGTAGTATTGGCGCAGCAGCTGCCCAATCTCATCAAGCAAATCGGCTAGACTCTCCTCGACTTTTTTACTAGCGATACCGGCGACCGCCTTATCACACATCGCTCGCCACACAGTTGGGCTAACATGAGCACTGATACCGCGATCAGCAATGATATCTAAGCTTTGCTCACAGATGTTGACATAGACTAAGACGCCAGTGTTCTCTTCGGTATCCCAAACGCGGTAGTCGCTGAAGAGGTCTACAGCACGCGCACGCGCATCCATATGATAAGCGGACTGTATTGGTAAGGCATTTTCTATAATCAAGAATACCTCACCGCGATGACCGATCTCAGCTTCAGTTACTTTCGCCGTCAGACGTGCACGAGCTTCAGGCGTCAACCACCTACTATGTAGCACGGGTACAAATGCGACCTGACGCCATAAGCGAGCGAAACTTGCCTGCGACGAGTTATCTTGGACCATGCTTGTTTATCCTCAAATATACTATTGCTCTATAAATAAATACTGACTCAATTAGGAATTAGGCGCGGCTAGATGAATAGCGCGCAGGCTACCAAGAGCCGCCAGCGCCGCCGCCACCGAAGCCGCCACCGCCACCGCCGAAGCCGCCGCCACCAAAACCACCGCCGCCGAAGCCGCCGCTACCACCGCCAAGACCGGGTAAGAATATCATACCGCCGCCGCCGCCGCGTCCACCACGGCCACCGCCGCCTGAGCCGCGAGAGATTAAGAATAGCCATATAAATATAGCCATAATGACGGTCATAAAGAAACCGCCGCCTAAAGCCAAAGAACCGGCAAAAAACCCGCCCGCGGTCAGAATAGAGCCGAGCACACGGCCAAATATATTAGTAATAAAGCTACCGAATATCATCGCCATAAGGAATAAAAAAATAGGCGATGGCACCTCATCTGAACCTTGCTCAGCGCGGCGCGCTTCTGCTTGCGCATCGGCGCGGGCCAAGATCTCTGGATCGGCAGTTAGGCGCTGTTCGATTTTATCTAAGCCCGCTAGTAGTCCAGCGCCATAATCGTTTTGCTTAAAGTAAGGGGTGATATCTTCACGAATGATACGGTTAAGAGCAGCATCTGGTAGTACTCCTTCTAACCCATAACCCGACTGAATATACATATCACGATCGTTCACCGCCACTAGTATCAAAAGTCCATCATCGGTATCAGCCTCGCCCAATTGCCATTTTTCAGCGGCTTGCAAAGAGTAGTCGAAGATAGGTACGCCGCCAGTCGTTGGTACAATAACAATAGCCGCTTGCGCAAGCCCCTGACGATAGATGCCTTGCAACTGTGCCTCTAGACGCTGTTTTTGTTGGGGATTTAGGATATTAGCTTGATCGACGACTGGACTGTTGAGAATAAGCTTATCTGCATCAACGCCGGTAGCAGTAGAGCGTATAGGCGGCTGATTGTTCGCTTGATTTGGATTAGCGGCATTGCTATTAGCATTAGGGTTGATAGCATCATTACCTAATATAGCGTCGTTGATCGCCTCATTACCGAGCACCGCATCATTGATCGCTTCATTGGACTCACCCGCTTTTGCAATAGCGACTAAGTCTTCAACGCTGCGTTGATTCTGCACATCCCCGTCAGCGCTAGCCACAGCGACCTCATTCTGCGCGGCAGACAGCGCAGAAGTGCTCGCGGTGCTAAGGGCCAATAATACGGCGGTTACGATTGCTCTAGAGTTACTCATCTGATCTATCTTACCTAATGTTTTTTTCAAATAATGACCTGCTAAAAACTATTCACCAAAATCAACTTCAGGCGCAGTAGAGATAGCGTCTTCATTAGCTACCGTAAAGTTCGGCTTAGTCTCCATGCCGAACACTTTAGCCGTAATATTGGTCGGGAACTGGCGCACGGTCGTATTATAGACTTGCACTTCCTGGATATAACGATTACGCGCAACCGCGATACGATTCTCCGTACCTTCTAACTGCGCTTGTAGGTCTTGGAATAGTGCATCAGACTTTAAATCCGGATAGCGCTCGGACACTGCCATAAGACGTGATAGTGCGCCGGTCATCTGCGACTGGGCTTCTGCATAACGTTCCATTGCTTCTGGGTCATTAAGCAGCTCTGGCGTCACGGTGATTCCGCCCGCTTGTGAGCGCGCCTGCGCCACTTGTGTGAAGACCTCCTGCTCTTGCTCAGCATACTGCTTGACCACATTGACCAAGTTTGGCACCAGATCGTCACGGCGCTGATATTGGTTGACCACCTCTGACCAAGAAGCAGTAACTTGCTCATCTTGTGATTGCAGATTGTTATAACCACAACCGCTTAGACTCACCGCTGAGGTCGCTAATACCGCTGACAATAATAAGGGTTTAACAAAAGATAAGGGTTTAGTAATAGATTGTCGTGCCATTGATATATCTCCAAATAATAATCTCATAATGAGTCAAACTTATAGACCGCTACATATAGCGTTTCTTAAGGCGGTATGTAGGAAGCCTAAGTCTATGCTGCTAATGATGGCAACATCATAGCGGTTTTACAATTGACCGTTACCAAAACACAACCGCAAACTAGTAACTGCCTACCTTGCAAGAAATCAAAATCTTTATTCGACAACCTTCATATCATTCTAATACTAAAACTAAACTTAAATTGCCTTTTAATTTATATAGGCAAAAAAAAGGTTATGAGGTAAGAAATATCTAGTAATTTACCAAAAAATATGGCAAATTGCTGTTACGCAGCCGTACGGTTAGCATACATTTAGTAGTAGATTTAATACTAGATAGAGATAGTCTGTTACAAAGTCTGCTTTTGGCATATCGTTATTACGCTAACTGTCAGTACTAATAAACTCATTATCGACTTAGCATAATGTTTTAAAAAACTATCCTATGATATTTTTTAAGTCATTATGACATAAAGATATTACTATCGTGTAATGACTAAGACGGCAAATGGAATTGCACCGTAGCTCATGGTTTGTTGGAACGTTACAAAAAAGTATTCATGGAATGAAGCGATGAGCCGCGCGGGTAAACACAAAAAACTCATACTCAGTAGGACGTTCAATAGAAGCCCAAGATAGCTTGTATCACGCTGCGGCTTCTATCATTATCGATACGCTACTGAGGACGTTTGAGGAATATAGATATGGAAAGTTTAGTTGGTTTAGCAAATGACATTATTTGGAGCCCAGCGCTGGTATATTTATGCCTAGGCGCCGGGCTTTTTTATTCTATAATGACGCGCTTTGTGCAAGTGCGTTTATTCGGCGAGATGTTAAGACTATTGTTTAAGGGTAAACCTGATAATGATGGTATTTCATCGTTTCAGGCACTAGCCGTCTCACTAGCAGGCCGCGTCGGTATGGGTAACATCGCCGGGGTTGCAGCCGCTATCGGTTTCGGTGGCCCAGGTGCGGTATTCTGGATGTGGATTGTCGCCTTCTTGGGCGCATCAACGGCTTATGTCGAGTCTACTTTAGGTCAGATTTATAAAGAGCGCGACGTCGTCACTGGCGAGTATCGCGGTGGTCCCGCTTACTACTTTGAGCGCGCACTTGGCCAGAAATGGTACGGTATTTTATTCGCCATTGCTTCTATTGTCGCTTGTGGGGTGTTCCTACCAGGCGTACAGGCAAACGGCGTTATTAATGCTGTCGCACAGGTCGCAGGCGAAGGTTCAGCGATGAACTTTATGGGCATAGACACAGGCTCCACTCGTCTAATCGCTTTAGCTATCATTCTAGTGGTTCTAGGCTTTATCATCTTTGGTGGTATCAAGCGTATTGCAACCTTTACTGAATACGCAGTTCCTTTTATGGCTTTAGGGTATATCATCCTAGCGCTACTTATTATGTTCACTAACTTTAGCATGATCCCGCAAGTATTCGGTATGATCATCGGTGATGCCTTTACCGCACAAGCTGGTTTTGGTGCTGCTATCGGTTGGGGCGTGAAGCGCGGTATTTACTCGAACGAAGCCGGTCAGGGTACAGGCCCACACGCAGCATCAGCTGCAGCGGTTGACCATCCAGCGCAGCAGGGCTTGGTACAGGCATTCTCAGTCTATGTCGACACCTTGCTCGTTTGTTCTGCTACTGCCTTTATGATCTTATCTACCGGTATGTACAACATTCAAGGTGAGTTGGCTGATGGTCAGTTCATCGTACAAAACGTCGCAGCTGACGTTGAGATAAGCTCGCCATCATTTACTCAGATGGCAATGGAGTCAGTCTACGGTACTTTCGGTGATACCTTCATTGCTGTTGCGGTATTCTTCTTCGCCTTTACTACTATTCTGGCTTACTACTACATCGCTGAGGTTAATATCTCTTTCCTCACCCGCTCTATGGGTAAAGGCGCTAGTAAAACCGGTCAATTCGTGGTCAAGCTAGTTATCATGTTCATGGTTGCTTACGGCGCGCTTAACAGCTCTGGTTTCATCTGGGGACTTGGCGATGTCGGCGTTGGTCTGATGGCTTGGCTCAACATCGTTGGTATTATCATTATCTTCTTTGTGGCGCGTCCTGCTATCGATATCCTGCGTGATTACGAGGCTCAGCTCAAAGCAGGTGGTGGTACGACTGCTAATAGATTTGTCTTTGATCCTAAGAAGTTCGGTATCAAAAACGCAACTTATTGGGAAGATCGTCATGCCGCTGAAGTGGCATTAAAAAACCAAGAAGCAGGTCTGCGTAAAGATCCTAGAGTTTAGACTCTAATCAAAGACCGCTTTAAGAAAGAATAAACGTCCTATTTATAGAAACTCGCAGCTTAGGTTGCGAGTTTTTTTATGTCTACTTTTTATTTTTTTCTTAATTAACACACAAAAAAGCTCAGCCTTTGAGGCTGAGCTTTTTCAAATAGCTTCTTTAAACGACTTCTTTAAATACAGTTACACTATAAAAATTTGCTTAAGGTCTGCTAGAGACTATTCAGGCATAAGTACTGTATCGATAGTATGGACCACACCATTAGTCGCCATGATATCAGTTCCAGTGATATTTGCTGTATTACCCGTCGCATCAGTGATAATGTTAGCGTCGCTGATAGAGATTGTCTCACCATTAGCAGTCTCGATATCCGTACCATACGGGATTTCAGTAGCAGTAACTACCATAGGGACAACGTGATAAGGAAGTACTTCGTTTAATAACTCAGTATTCGCTAATAGCTCTTCTTTGGTAACGCCTAACGCATCTAGTACTGGTACAAAAGCATCATCAGTAGGTGCAAATACCGTATACTCCCCTGCGTCCATCAGCATAGTATCTAAGCCTGCTGACTGTAAGGCGGCGGTGAGAATGGTTAAGTTCTCGTTATCTGCTGCGATTTCCGCAATGGACTGAGTCGCCATGGTGTCCATCATGGGATCTTCAGTAACCATTGGATCGGTTTCAGCAGCAGGATCAACCATCACCTCTGTTTCAGTGACTTCAGTCGTAGTCACTTCTGGCTCTACTGGATCGGCAACCGTTTCTGTGTCGTTACAGGCTGCTAGCGTCAAAGCAGAAGTGGCGACCGCTAGAGATAGTAGTGTCTTCTTTAACATAATAGTATCCTTTCTAATTAGTATATAAGTGGTGCTATGAATAACGTTCATGACTAAACATAACTGATTGCATAAATTCTTGCTGTCTTAATTAACGATAGCAATTCAAGTTTGAGAGTAACACATCAAATGGCCAGTACTATGTATAGGTAATGATGTGCAGGTATAGGTAATGATATGAAGTTTAGGCTTATTGTCGGTATTGTCGTTTTATATCTAAAAATCCAATCGACTTACAGATAACCGCCAACTTAGTAAAAGAATACAGCTCTCACGTATTTGGTTATTAAATACTAATGATGAACCTGAAGTAATGACCTTACCAAGGTTCATCGGCGGTTAAACTAGGCCAATTATAAAAATCAGCGCTTACGTTAAACGGTTCGGGTAAACCGCTTATTTTGGCAGTAGCACTTTATCGATGACATGTACCACACCATTCGTTGCTGCGATATCAGTCTTAATAATAGTCGCCATACGACCGTTTTCATCCATTAGCATTTTTTGCGGGGTAACGACTAGCGTATCGTTACTGGCGGTCGTAACATTGCCTGGCATAACGTTTTTGGCATACATAGGCATATCACTGCTGACCACATGGTAAGCTAATATCTTTTTTAGTAATGGCTTATTGGCAAATAGCTGAGCTTTAGTCATACCAGTCTCTGCTAGTGCTTGCGCAAAAGCGGCATTGGTTGGAGCAAATACCGTATAGTTAGCATTAGGGTCAGATAACATACCTGCTAGCCCTGCTGCTTGCACCGCTTCTACAAGTATCGAGAAGTTAGCGTCGCTCTGAGCCACTTGTACAACATTCATTTTTGCCATATTTTGCGTAGTTACAGGCGCTTTCATGGGAGCAGTTTTGGCTGGCATAATGTTATTACAGGCCGAAAGACCTGCCATAGATACTGCTAGCGCACCAATAGTTACTAGTTTAGTCATTTTCATAATTATATCCTTTAATTGTGAAGTATCTCCTAACAGCTAGGAGTTGGCTTGCTTTAGTAAAAGGTGCACTGTCATAAAATGTCCTAGCAACTAAATCAGAAACAAAATTAGAATCAAAGATCTAATGGTGGCTGATTTATAAGAAAACCTTATGTAAGAACAATCCTTCTGAAATTAAATTAACATATAGAATTTCTGTATAAATCTGTTGTTACGCTACTTTTTGTAATGCCAGTGTAATTTTTGCTCAATTTTTAGGCAGATGCTAAAGCGCTCATTTCATTATGAAATTTTGTCGACATAACCATTAATATTGAAAAACAATATCAAGAGTCGAAATAATATCTATTCAAAACCGTTTTATTTAGCACTCGCTTATCTAGCGAATACCTTGAGAGACAGTTGAACGAAACAGGCACCTATATCTTTTTATTGACTCCTTAGACAATTAAAGTCATAGAAACTGCGCTTAAGTGATCCATGAGTGGTTTACTTTTCATGTTAATATACCTACATTTACTTTTATTAGACCGCTACTCTTTTCTTTTAGACTTCATGATATAAGTGCTTCTCCTATGACTTCAAAAACCACGACTAATGATTTTGTGCTAACACCGCCTGAAGTATTCCCTTATAAAGACCAACAGCTCACGGCTCGCGCGCGTATCGAAGCTGAGATGACCAAGCGTATCTTGATGCTTGATGGTGCGATGGGCACGCAGATTCAGACTTACAAATTGGAAGAAGAAGATTATCGCGGTGAGCGTTTTGCCGATATCGAGCAAGATGTGCGCGGTAATAACGATCTGCTCGTACTGAGTCAGCCGCAGATGATTACCGATATCCATCATGACCACCTAGCCGCTGGCGCTGATATTATTGAGACCAATAGCTTTAATGGTACACGGCTATCGATGGCCGACTACGATATGGAATATCTGGTGCCAGAGCTGAACAAGACCGCAGCGCAGATAGCACGCAAGGCTGCGGATACCTTTACCGCGAAGAACCCTGATAAGCCGCGCTTTGTCGCCGGCGTCATCGGCCCCACTTCACGCACTTGTTCGCTATCGCCTGACGTTAACGACCCTGCTTACCGTAACGTGACCTTTGATCAGCTCGTCGATAATTATCGTGAAGCGACATTGGCACTCATTGAAGGCGGCATCGATATTATCTTGATTGAGACGGTATTTGATACGCTCAATGCCAAAGCGGCAATCTTTGCCATTACGGGCGTCTTTGATGATATTGGTTTTGAGCTGCCGATTATGATATCGGGCACCATTACTGATGCCTCAGGTCGTACACTATCTGGCCAAACGGCTGAGGCGTTTTATAACTCAGTACGTCATGCCAAGCCGCTATCAGTTGGCTTTAACTGTGCACTCGGTGCCGATGCACTGCGCCCGCACATTCAAACGCTATCGAACATTGCTGATACTTACGTCTCTGCGCATCCAAACGCGGGGCTGCCCAATGAGTTTGGTGAATATGATGAGACCGCTGAAGAAACTACGGCGCTATTAGAAGGCTTTGCCAAAGCGGGAATCTTAAACATCGTTGGCGGCTGCTGCGGGACGACGCCTGAGCATATCCGTCAAATCGCTAATATGGTTGCAAACTATCCGCCGCGAGCCATCCCAGAGATTGCGCCTGCCTGCCGACTCTCAGGGCTTGAGCCATTTAATATCACGCCTGATAGCTTGTTCGTCAACGTCGGTGAGCGTACCAATGTCACAGGCTCCAAGAAGTTTCTGCGTTTGATTAAAACCGAAGCCTATACCGAGGCGCTCGATGTCGCGCGCGATCAGGTCGAGGGCGGTGCGCAGATCGTCGATATCAATATGGACGAGGGCATGCTCGACTCCAAACAAGCGATGATTCATTTTGTCAACTTAGTTTCGGGTGAGCCGGATATCAGCCGCGTACCCTTGATGCTTGACTCGTCAAAATGGGATATTATCGAAGAAGGCCTCAAGCGCGCGCAAGGCAAATGCGTGGTCAACTCCATCTCCTTAAAGGAAGGCTACGATGAGTTCGTGCGTCATGCCAAGCTGTGTATGCGTTACGGCGCGGCGGTCATCGTCATGGCCTTCGATGAGGACGGTCAAGCGGATACTTATGAGCGCAAAATCCAGATCTGTCAGCGTAGCTATGACGTACTGGTCAACGAAGTTGGCTTCCCGTCTGAGGACATCATCTTTGACCCCAATATCTTTGCGGTCGCCACCGGTATCACCGAGCACAATAACTACGGCGCTGACTTTATTAATGCGACGAAATGGATCACGGACAACCTGCCTAATGCTATGGTGTCAGGCGGCGTCTCTAACGTCTCGTTTAGCTTCCGTGGTAACCCGATTCGCGAAGCCATCAACTCGGTCTTTCTCTACCACGCCATTCAAAACGGTCTAACCATGGGTATCGTCAACCCCTCAATGCTAGAAGTCTATGACGACATCCCTGTCGAGGCACGCGAGGCGATTGAGGATGTCATGCTCAATCGCAATCAAGGTGAGAGTGGCCAAGATGCCACCGAACGCTTGATGACCATTGCTGAGAGCTATCAAGATGGCGGTAAGAAAAAAGACAGCACCGTCGATATGAGCTGGCGCGAAGGCACGGTAGAAGAGCGCATTGCCCATGCACTGGTCAAAGGCATCACCACCTTTATCGAAGCCGATACCAAAGAAGCATGGGAGAAATACCCCAAACCACTCGACGTTATCGAAGGGCCTTTGATGGACGGTATGAATATCGTCGGTGATTTATTTGGCTCGGGTAAAATGTTTTTGCCGCAAGTGGTTAAGTCAGCACGCGTCATGAAGCAGTCTGTTGCTTGGCTCAACCCGTACATCGAAGCGGAAAAAGTCGAGGGCGAAACCAAAGGTAAAATCCTCATGGCGACGGTCAAGGGCGACGTCCATGATATCGGTAAAAACATCGTCGGCGTGGTCCTCGGCTGTAATGGCTATGACATCCTTGATCTGGGCGTGATGGTGCCGTGCGAGACCATTCTCGATACCGCTATCAAAGAGAAAGTCGATATCATCGGCCTATCAGGACTGATTACCCCGAGTCTCGATGAGATGGTCTATGTCGCTAAGCAAATGCAAGAGCGCGGTATGAACCTGCCGTTAATGATTGGCGGCGCAACAACCTCCAAAGCCCATACCGCGGTCAAAGTCGAGCCGCAATATAATAATGATGCAGTCATCTACGTGGCGGACGCCTCGCGCTCGGTTGGCGTGGTGACTAAGCTGCTCTCCAAAGACAACCGTCAAAGTCTCATCGATGAGACCCGCGAAGAGTATATCAAAGTGCGCGAGCGTCTCGCGAAGCGTCAACCCAAAGCGGCGAAGCTGACTTATGCTGAATCAGTTGAGGGTGGTTTTCAATACGATTGGGACAACTATACACCGCCTGTACCGAATCAGCTCGGTCAGGTGATATTGGACGACTACCCTATCGATAAGCTGCTCCCTTATATCGACTGGACGCCGTTCTTTATCTCTTGGGGTCTAGCAGGTAAGTATCCAAAAATCTTGCAAGATGAGGTCGTTGGTGAAGCCGCGCGTGATCTGTTCGATAACGCCAAGAACCTGATGCAAAAAATGATTGATGAAAAGTTAATCATTGCTAAAGGGGTGTTTAAACTCATGCCCGCCCGCCGCACTGGCGCAGATACGATTAGCGTTTATGACAAATCGCCTACAGATGGTGGCCAACCTACGCATACCTTTGAACATCTGCGCCAACAGTCGGACAAAGCCAGCGGCAAGCCAAACTTTAGCCTCGCCGACTTTATCTCGCCGTTACAGGACTCTGACGATTATATCGGCGGCTTTACGGTGTCGATCGTCGGTACTGAAGACCTCGCTGAGCAGTACAAAGCGGCAGGCGATGATTATAATGCCATCATGGTACAAGCGCTGTCTGATCGCCTCGCCGAAGCCTTTGCCGAGCATTTGCATGAGCGCATCCGTAAAGACTACTGGGGCTATCAGGCTGATGAGACTCTCACCAATGATGAGCTGATTAAAGAAAAATACGTTGGCATCCGCCCAGCGCCTGGCTATCCGGCTTGCCCTGAGCATACCGAAAAAGGCAAATTGTTTGATTGGCTCGGTACGACCAGCGCTATCGGTACAACGCTCACCGAAAGCTTTGCAATGTGGCCGGCGTCTTCGGTCAGCGGCTTTTATTATTCGCACCCGGAGAGTGAGTACTTTAACGTCGGTAAAATAGGCCGAGATCAGTTAGAGGATTATGCCAAACGTAAAGAGTGGGATATAAAGACGGCTGAGAAGTGGTTGAATCCGAATTTGTAGGGATGTTGTTGAATTTTTTTAGCGTGTTTTTGAGGCGGGATTGGTTTTTATAGCCGTTCCCGCTTTTTGCTTCTATCTGCCAGTCTAGGCGAGGCGGTAGCACAGTTTGAGTCGTTCCTGTTGCCTCGAGACCACCTCAAAACCTAGCTACCGCAATCGCCTAGCCCGTCAGGATATTCGCGACAATCGGGGCTAAAAAGCCTCGCTATGGTAGGGTTACTCTATTTGCCACAAATAAAAGATGCTATAGTTTATAACTACCTAATACGAAAATCCACCTTAGTCAAAACCATATTTCTCCCGACGCTTATCGAATGCTCCTTGACCCCCTTCTAATATTTTAGCTGCTAGCTCTTTAACTTGAGGTACATCAATTGCACCTTGTTGTTCTAATAAAATTTTCCCCTTATTGTCTTCTACACTGAGAACCCCAATCCATTCTGCGTCGCCAAATACTGGAATATTAGCGTTGTGAGTTGCAAACAAAAACTGTCTACTTAGTTTGGCTTCACGAAGCTCAGTTACTATTCGATCGGCAATAAAAGCGTTATCTAAATTATCCTCCGGTTGGTCTAGAATTAATGGGTCTTGATTATCTAACAGTAAAAGATGTAACACTGCTGTACATTGTTGACCAGTAGAAAGGTTTTCAATAGAACGAAAATCTATATCTTTGCCTTCATTATCAAATGCTACGTTGAGTTCTATCGTTGTTTTATCAGGGATAATTATTTCTTCTAATTCTAGGAGTTTATTACTTGAAATACGGCATAATGCACTCGCTACTATTGGAGAAACGCTAAATTTATCTATTAGTTCATCTGAACCTTGTCTAATTGTTTTCACTAAATTATTAGGTGTAAAAGACTGATTACCTACCCATTCAAGCCGTCTCTCTCTAACACCTTCCATATCACAGTTGAGCAAAAATTCTACCAAAACCTGCCTATCACCTTCAGAAATTAAATTTAATTGAACTTTTTTTGATAATTTTTTGTTTAGTTTTTTTACCGCTTTTTGAATTTGGCTAGCTCTATCACTTGTTTTTTGACTAAGCTCTAATAGCAGTTGCTCACGCTCTTCATTTAAAGCATTAATTTGTGAAATAATTTTTTCTAATTCTTCTTTTTTTGGTTTTATAGACTCTATTTCCCTCAATAGTCTTTGGTATTCACTTCCTATCTGTTGTCCTGTTTTTCCTTGGCTTGTAGGTATACTTTTAAAAGTTTTATCTAACTCTTCTTCCTTTACACCTATCTCCTGATGATGCTCTTTCCTAGCTTCTTGTAGTTCTTCATACGCCTTTTCTATTAAAGTATTAATTTCATTCAAGTGCCCACTAATTGAAGAGTTAAGTTTATCAAACAAATTGCGTTCTCTTTCTAAAATTTTATGATGTGGTAAATCTTTTAAAGCTTCGTCATTCAGAATATCTGTATCTAATAAACTACCTTTAAAGTCTTCAGTCAATATCCTAATCTTCTCTAAACCGTTATTAACCTTCCTATCTAATAGTTTTTCCTTCTCTAACTTAGAAATTACTTCTATTTTTTCATCTATACCTAAGTCCTGATATTGCTTTACTTGTGCTAGAAGCTTTGGAAGTTGCTCAACTTCTGATTCGATATCATTTTTTTTACTAACTTGTAAAACTATTAACTCTCGATTTAACTTGAGTTTATCCAATACCTCATCAACAGATTTATTGTATTCTGAATGACCATCCTCCAAAAACCTTCTAACTAATTTATTTCGATTCTGTTCATCTCGAGTCATTTCATAGATTTCATTTTGACCATACAGTTCAATTTTTGGAAATAAATCAATAGGATGATAAGGTGTAATATTTCCGTTTTCATCTTGAACAACCGATTTATCTCCATACTTCCTAATAATTTTAAATCTACGTCCATTCATGGCTGCTGAGCGAATTGTGATTTCGATTAATCCCTTCTCATTGCCAAGATTATTGTCGATAATAGCCTTGTGCTGTGCTTTTGCTGCTTTACCAAATGGCTCTAACTCGAAAGCATAGCGAATGCATTCTAAAAAGGTAGATTTGCCAGTCCCTCTTCCTCCAATCACTGCATTTAAATGCTCTGATAAATTAATATTCACACCATCTAGATAACCACTTACGAGTTTGATATTTTCAATAGCTGATGCATAATTTTCTGATTTATCTGAATGCAACTTTATTCTTGATTCAGGGTCTAAAAAGGCAAGCTTGAATGCTGAAAAACTCGGTTTAGTCATCTTAACTAAAAAAGAAGCCCCATTAGCCTTAATTTCTTCTGGTTTAGAGACATCAGCTGAATTTATTGCTGTCATCATACGAGTTCGACTGTAATCTACAATTTTATTAAGAAACACTTTGCGATAAAAATCATCTTCAACACCTCTTAGGTCTTCAATAGAGCCTGGAATCTGAGCAGCTAATAAATCTGAATTTCGCCAAATATTATTCATACGCTTTTTCAGAACACCGTCATCATTAGTGCAATGAGCTGCAAAAATGAAACCCTCATTATTCTTTACATATTTGATAATATCACTAGCGGATAAATCAACTGGTGCTGCGGGGTTGTTACTATTAATACGTAATGCTCCTAGATGCATGGTAAGCTGATGTGTTGATATTCTTTCATCAAATAAGCATACAAAATGAACCTTTTCACTTGAAGCAATTTCAAACCCTGGAAATACTATTATTCCATTATCATTGAATAAATTTCTGATGTCATCTATACCTGAAACGGAACCATGGTCTGCTAATCCAATTACCTTTATACCAAACTCAATTGCTGCATTTAGTAATTGACTATTATATTCACTTTCTGAAATCTGATGTTCTTGACCTCGATATTTAATGTAGCTAGCTGGATTAACCTGTAATGCACATTTAAAAAATCTAGCCTTAGTGTAAGTATCTTCAATTAAACTCATGCCGTCTTTCCTTAACTTTTAGTGATTTATAAGTCTGCCTGTATTTGCTATACTAATTAATAACAGACTCAGAACTGTATATAAGTCAATATATCCAAGCAATTGTTTTGCAAAGTATATCTACTTTTAAATGCTAAATAAGCTAAAATATCTCCAACAGTACTGCCTCCTCTACTTTTTGAGCCTGTCTCGATAAGAAATGTGAGGGTATTCTTTTGTTTTAGTTTTGGTTAGGTTGCGTAGAGTTGGTCACTTACCATTTAGTAGCGTAGGGTGGGTTAGCGGAGCGTAACCCACCATCTAAATTTAGCATAATACACAATCAGTGGGTTACGCCTTGTCTGCATTCTCTACGAGAATTTGACAAGTCTAACGTCACCCTACTTATCTTTATTTCTTCGACACCGTTCCGAACAATACACCACATTGTCCCAATCCTTTTCCCACTTCTTGCGCCAGGTAAAAGGGCGTTGGCAGACGGGGCAGGTTTTTTGTGGTAGGTTTACTTTTTTATGTGCCATGATGGTGCCTTTTACTATCTATGACGCTGAGCTAAAAGCGCCAGCCTACAACAAGCTACAACAAGAGTCTAATTTTGAGATAGTGATTATATATTAACCGCTGCTTATTCATAATTCTAAAGTGTTTTTTAACCCATTGAATAACTTTATAGTTTAATACTTTCCATCACAAGCTTACTTTATATAATCGTTAATTCTCTTTAAAAAAACGCCTTACTTAAAAAGTAAGGCGTTCTTTATTGACTGTATCAATGTCATCTTGCGTTAGTATCGGTCTTATATTTTATTATTAACCGATCAAAACTAAAAACATCTCTACTTAGCAACGGCTTTAAAATGCGCCACTTGATTGTCATTACGAATGGTCAAGATAGGTACATTGTTCGCATTTTTATTTAGGCTATACTTGCCTTGTACCGTCGCCATAGTAGCAGTATCAAAGCTAGCTTGTGGTTCAGGGCAGGCCTTCATAGTGCTGATGACGTTGACTAGCTGTACATTATTATTGACGATGTGATAAGTGCCACCGATGTTATTACAGGTATTCATAAAGCTGACGCGCTGGTTGCCGTTGTCTTTAAAAAAGTTCAAAGTCAGCGGATTATTTGGCATAGTAAACAGCTGAGTTACTTTTTCGCCATTTACGCGCTTAGCATCAACTAACTGCCAGTTATAGGCTTCTAATGCATCAACGGTTAGCGGCTGAGCAGTAGGAGCAGTAACGCCAGGAGTGGTTTGGCAACCGGCAAGCGTACCAACAGCTAGTGTGGCAGCCATAGCTAATGAAGTCATGTTTTTCATAGTCTCTCCTAGTAATCATTGAAGGTAATTATTAAAAATAATTTGAGTTATTTATTTTTCTAAATAGAGTAACTATTGTGCCTAACAACAGTATCACTGTCATCATTAGTTAAGTATATGCTTAACCCTCGCTTTGTTCCACTTTGCAGTGGTTTTGCTAACGGTATTAGACCTCTTGCAAAAGTCATAATTTAAGCTCGGAATTAATGATACCAGCAAACAGCTTCATTCTAAGATCATA
>NZ_JBEOPC010000041.1:0-23260 GCF_040309765.1 Psychrobacter sp. TB20-MNA-CIBAN-0197 | reverse complement strand
CTATGATCTTAGAATGAAGCTGTTTGCTGGTATCATTAATTCCGAGCTTAAATTATGACTTTTGCAAGAGGTCTAATGAGCAATGAGAGTTAACACCGACATACTAAAAACCGTATCGACCATCAGCCAATACGGTAAAGATAAAAATATCTATTCTATCTTGCAACTATTAATAGTTGTTTTCACGGCGCCAGTTGTCCACGTCACGCTCGGCATCCTCTTTGCTATGGCCATAACGTTCTTGTACACGGCCGACTAGCTTATCACGGCTACCTTCGATTTGGTCGAGGTCATCATTGGTCAACTCGCCCCATTTTTGTTTTACTGAACCTTTCATTTGGTTCCATTCGCCTTTTAGAGTATGTTCATTCATAGTGATTATCCTTGTACTAGCGGCTCATTCAGTAAAATAAAAGTCCTTCTATTTACCTATTTTTATAATATAGCCGATTAATGAGTTTATATTCTCTAGCATTCAATAGATCGCTATTAAGCGATGCATCAATAACTAGTGATTCTTACTATATAAATTATGACTCGCGCTGTCTGTATTAACGGTGTTTTTAGTGTTACTCAACAATAATAAAGGCCGCAAATTTATTATGAGTATGTAACCTTTGTAAGAGTAAGCAAAATTAAAAGTAACCGTACGGCTGTTCTATTTGTTGACTATGATATTTAGTACTCGTAAGTTCTAGTACTTTAAAAAGCGTCTTAATATACAACTTCTTATTCTGCAAAATAATCTCGTTAGACGGTTATTCTTTCTAGTTAGACGGTTATTCTTTCTAGATCGTCATGATTTCTCTCTAACAGCTTCACTCAAGGCACTGCTAGCTTATCTTAGTAATCTGTTATTCATGATAATTAAATTATAGACAGCCCGTGCAAATGACTATAACCTTATAGTCTAAACATAAGCATAAAGTGGTTTAATAAAAGGCTAAGCGTGAAAGTGACACAAATAATCGATGATATAGGTGATAAAAAAGACGGGTTTGCAAAAGCGAGCACTGCATCACCACGCAAGCTTGCCAAGGCACAAACGCGTAACGCGATAATGAAAAGCGCTTTGCGTCTATATAGCAGTGAAGGCAGCGCAGGCATGAGTATGAATAAAGTCGCCAAAGGCGCAGGGATTGCGCAGCCAAGTTTTTATAATCATTTTGCAAGCTTAGATGAGCTGCAACAGCAGCTAAGCGCACGGCTAAAGGATAATTATCTCTCGCCCATGCGCGCCGCTTGGATAAAAATGATTAAAGACTATGCTTGGCTCAGTGAGACTCAGTTCAACCAGCGCTGTGAGCAATGTCTTAACCACATCTTTGATGCCGCCTTTATTAATATCGACTTATTTCAGCGCTTAAACGAGGATCGTCTGCGCTGTGGCCCCACTACAAAACTCAGTACAAAACCCAGCTTAGAACTCAGTATAGAACTCAGTACAAAACCCAGTATAGAACTCAGTACAGAAAATCAGCTGTCTACAAGCAGCGGTTTGAGTCATTTAATCAATGAGATACAACAAGAGTGGACGCAGATATTTGTCGAAGGTCTGACGTTATCTGACTGTGATTTTGAGGCTTCTGAAGTGAATTTGTGTGTCGATATTGCCTCAGCGCAAGTCCATGAGCTGATACTAGGCTGTCACCAGCAGCGCTATACTCGAGGTCAAGCCATCACCATCTTATGTCAAAACTTAAATGCTTTATTCATCCGTTTTTGGCAAAAACACAGCGTTTAAAGATAGCGTTTAAAGATAGCGTTTAAAAAACAAAGTTTAAGGCTGGATGTAAAACCTAAGCTCGTATCTAGCAATATTTTAACCCAGTACATTCTAGCGGTCTTACACTGGAATAAGAGTCAACGACAAGGAAGTTAAACTATGATTAAAAGTATCCGTGAAAATAAAAGCAAAGACGCAAGTACAGCAGGTGAACAAACTCACTTTAGAACCTGCAACTTGTGTGAAGCGATGTGCGGTATCGTCGTCAAGCATGATGGCGAAAAGGTGCTGTCTATCAAGGGCGATAAGGACGATCCATTCTCCAAAGGCTATATCTGCCCAAAAGCCACCGCTTTGCAAGATTTGCACGAAGATCCTGATCGCCTGCGCCATCCTGTCGAGCGCACCGCTGATGGCTGGAAAAAGATCAGTTGGGATGAGGCGTTAGACAAAGTCGCGGCCGGCATACAGTCCATACAAAAAAAGTATGGCAACAACGCTTTTGGCGTCTATCTAGGTAACCCTAACGTGCACAACTTAGGCGGTATGCTCACCATTAAGCATCTATTGGGCAGCATCAAGACTCGCACTCGCTTCTCAGCCACTTCTATCGATCAGCTGCCGCATCACATTATTAGCCTGCATCTGTTCGGTCACATGCTGCGTATCCCTGTGCCTGATGTCAATCGTACTCAGCACATGCTGATCATCGGTGGCAATCCGCTAGCCTCTAACGGCAGTATCATGACCGCCGCGAACATGCGCCAAAAGCTAAAAGATATCAAAGCTCGCGATGGCAAAGTAGTGGTCATCGATCCAAGACGTACCGAGACGGCTGATATCGCCAGCGAGCATCACTTTATCCGTCCGGCGACTGATGTGTTACTGCTCCTTGCGATGCTCAATGAGATTTATGCGCAAGGCTACGCCAAAAAGGCACGTGTCAATAATAGAGCCGCTGACCTCGCTCCGGAGATTGAGCGCATGGCAGACTTCGCTAAAGGTTATAGCGCAGAATCCGTCGCGCCGATTACTGGCATCGCCGCTGATGAAATTAAGCGGTTGGTCAAAGAGTTTTGTGAGGCTGAAAGCTCAGTGTGCTATAGCCGTATGGGCGTCTCGGTGCAAGAGTTTGGCTTATTAAGTCAATATATAGTGATGATTATCAATATCGTCACAGGGCGCTTGGATGAGGTCGGCGGCCTGATGTTCCCAAACCCTGCCGTCAACGTAGTGCAAAACACGGGTCCTGGCTATTTGGGTAAACGTCACAGCCGCGTCAGTAATCTACCTGACTTCAACGGTGAGTATCCGGTAGCAGCGATGGCAGATGAGATGTTAGTCGAGGGCGAAGGGCAGCTCAAAGGCTTTTTGTGTGTGGCGGGTAATCCGGTGCTCAGTACACCCAATGGCGAAAAGCTAGATCAAGCGTTTGAGAGTTTGGAGTTTATGGTATGCTTTGACTATTATGTGACGGAGACCAGCCGCCACGCCAATATCATCTTACCGCCAGTCTCAGCGCTTGAGCGCGATCATTATGATGTCACCTTTAATGGCTTTGCTACCCACAACGTGGCTAAATACTCGCCTGTGCTATTTACTAAGCCCAAAGACGCTAAGCATGATTGGCAAATCTATATAGAGCTAGCTGAGCGTTTGGATAAGAATGCGCCTTTACCCCTCAAAGCTGAGCGCAAACTGATCCAAAAGCTGGGGCCAGAGTTTATACTTGACCAAGGCCTAAAGCGTGGTCCTTATTATGGAATGAGTCTGAAAAAGCTCAAAAAATACCCTCACGGCATGGATTTAGGGCCACTAAAGCCGATGCTGCCAGAAGCCATCAAGCATAAAGATCAGCAAATCAATCTCAATGTTGATTTTTATCAAGCCGATCTTGCGCGGGTGGAGGAGATGATGGCAAGCTATGATGAGAGCCAGATCTTACTCATTGGGCGTCGTCATGTGCGCAGTAATAACTCTTGGCTACATAACAGTCATCGTCTCACCAAAGGTAAGTCGCGCTGTACACTGATGTTGCACCCTGATACTGCAAAGGCTCATAACATCGAAGACGGTCAAGCGGTCAAAGTCACCTCGCGTGTCGGTGAGGTCACTATCAACGCTGAGGTCACCGATGAGCTGATGCCAGGTGTGGTAAGTATTCCGCATGGCTTCGGTCACGGCCGTAAAGGCGTCAAACAAAAAATTGCTCAGGCGAATGCAGGTGTCAGTGTCAATGATTTGACCGATGATACGCTTATCGATGAGCTAAGCGGTAATGCAGCAGTCAATGGCGTGCCGGTCACTCTGCAAGCGGTTGCGTTTGCCAGAGAGGATAATGAGGCGACAGTTAATGATAAAGTCGTGGCTTAAGAGGTATGTAGCACGCTACTCCTGTTAAACGCTACTCCTATTAAATGACAAACTGGCACTAAATCAAAAAAAGACGCTTATTTTAAATAGGCGTCTTTTTTATTTGTGTTGTTCTGGCATTTTTAACTTAGCACTTGCAGAATACGATTACTTATCGATGCCCACAAAATCAAACTGCACCTTTGGCATCTCATTCTGTATCAGCAGGCTAATGGCTTTAGCCGAGCCGCAAGCGTGTGTCCAGCCTAAAGTCCCGTGTCCGGTGTTCAGCCATAAATTATCAAAGGTTGCCGCGCTATTTTGACTACCGTGACGGACTTGACCTAAGTGCGCGCGGCCTATTAGCGGTACATTCGATGGCGTCATAGGCCGCAGTCCTGTCCAGTACTTAGCCGAACTAGCGATAATGCCTTTTGGAAAAATCTGCTGTACGCGCTCAGTAATGGCTTTGCAGCGAGTCATATTCAGATCCATGTTATAGCCATTAAACTCAGCGGTACCAGCCACGCGTAGCTTATCGCCAAGTCGCGACATCACTAGCTTGTACTCATCATCGATCAGGCTAACAAAAGGCGCTAAATGCGGCGCGCGCGGATTGACGCGGTAAGTGGCAGAATAACCTTTGGCCGGAAATATCGGCAGATCAATATTTAAAGGTTTGGTTAAAGGCACACTATAACTACCTAGTGCGATCACGAAGCTATCGGCGCTAAAAGTCTGCGCGTTCTGGCCGGCAGGACGAATAGTAATACTATGCACATGAGGACGAGGCGAGTGCGCATTGGTATTCAAAGCCACAATATCAGTATCGTATAGAAAGCTGACGCCTGCTTGCTTACACTTGGCCGCTAATCGCTGAGTAAATAGATGGGCATTACCAGACTCATCACGGCTAGTATAAGTTGCGCCAATGAGCTTGTGCGCGATAGGGTATAGCGCAGGCTCTAGGCTTGCAGCAGTATTGACATCGATAAAATGACGCTCGCAGCCAAGCTCTTGCATACGTTCGGTCGGTGCAACGGCGGCATCGAACTCTGCTTGGCTCGTATAAAAGTGCATGATACCGCGTGTTTGCTGCTCGTATTCGATATCGATGCTACGTCTGAGTTGCTGTAGCGCTGCGCGTGAATAAAGCCCTAGATGGAGCATTTGCACTAGATTGGCATCGGCGCGATCCGCGCGGCACTCCTTTAAGAACTGCATCGCCCATTTTAGCTGCGCTTTATCCGCACGCAGACGATAAAGAAGTGGCGCATCTTCACGAAACAACCATTTGAGTGCCTTGATTGGCGTTTTAGGGTTAGCCCAAGGGGTGGCGTGAGAAACTGAGATTTGCCCGCCATTGGCAAATGACGTCTGCATCCCAGCGGCCGACTCGCGCTCAATAACGGTAACTTGATAGCCCGCCTTTTGTAAATACCAAGCAGTTGTCACGCCTACTACGCCTGCTCCGAGTACCGCAATATGGCTCATAAGTAAAAAGTCTCTAGTCGACTGTCGTCAGAGTATATCAGAGTATAAAAGTATAGTAGTCACTAAAAATAAGGCGCGACGTTTTATAGCAGATCGACTGTAAGTCGGGTCTATTGAAAGCCGGCTACAAAGTCAGCTACTGCGGACGCGCCACATCAGCCTGCAAGGCAGCTGGCAGATCCAAAATAGTCATCTCACTATCTGCTAACTGCTCTGGACGCGCAACGACCAAAGCTTCAAAACCATTATCGCCTGCCGCTATCGCATTAACGACTTGTATCTTACCCAGCTTTTCACCTGCTGCTGGCGTATCGCCTGTACCTTTTACATAATGCAGAAAAGCTTTTGGCGCTGCTTTAAAGTAAATACGCGCGATAACTTCTTGACCCAAATAGCAGCCTTTATCATAGTCCATACCGCCGCGCTGATGTAGGCGCAGCTCTTGGGGTTGGAATTGACCTTGCGTCGCCGCTACTATCCAGTAGTTACCTGTAGCGATGCTGGTCTGCATCCAAGCTTGCGTCTCCTCGGCAGTATTATGCTCGTCTTTATGACTAAAGGTAGGCTCATCCGCCACTATGCAAGGATAAATCGGCGTTGGTGCACTGGTCTCAAATTTAGAAAAAGCACCAAACTTATTGAGATGAGTTTGCAAGGCTTCAGCGCAGTCGCTACTTAGAACGACATCAAACTGATTTTCGTCCTGTTTTTTTATCCAAAGCCCGAACTCTATACGTCCTTTTAAATTACTCAGTGCGGTCGGCTGGAAGCTTAGCCCAAGCTTAGTCACATCAGAGGTAATCTGGCCTTGCAAAAACTTTTCTGCATCTTCACCTTGCAGGGTCAGTTGGACAAAGGCGGGCAGCTGATTTTGATCAGATATGGACGTTGCGTCACTCATTGGTATTCCTATTATAGTTTTTGATTGATGAGGTTTGAATTATTCTAATGAACAGCTAAAAGGTCTCAGCAGAGTAGCATAAAACTGAGCGCAAAAAACATCATGATTATCTTTTACATTGGGTGTTATTAGTGATTTTCAAGCCAAAGCAATACAGGCGCTCATTGGTCAAAGATAGCGACTTACGCTACAATGAGCAATACAGAGATGGTTTTATACTTTATTGATAATACGCCCAGTATAGTGGCGGTCATATCGCCAATAATAATGACTAATGAGACAACTATGAGCTTACCCAATTGCCCCAAATGTGATGCAGATTATACCTACGAAGATGGCGCGCTACTGGTGTGCCCGATGTGCGCTCATGAGTGGACAGCCGCCGAAGCGGATGCGGCTCAGAATCAAGCTGAGGAAGACAGCATCGTACGTGACGCTGTCGGTAATGAGCTGCAAGATGGTGATGCGGTAACGGTCATTCGTGATTTAAAAGTCAAAGGCGCGTCAACCTCCATTAAAGTCGGCACAAAAGTCAAAAGTATTCGCTTGCTTGATGATCCGGTAGATGGTCACGATATTGACTGTAAAGTGGATGGCTTTGGGCAAATGAAGCTCAAATCGTCAGTGGTGAAAAAAGCTTAAGGCGAATATAAAGTCAGCTAGCCGGTTACTTTCCCAAGCTCACTAGTCGCGAGTTAATTGAGTCTCTAGTGCGCCCATGCTCTGTCATTAGTACGCTGATAGAGCTGCCGTTATCGAAAGATTTGGCTAACTGCTGATCCTCATCATCGCTCCAAGGCGTTCCGGCATTGGCAGACATAGCGCCCAACCCATTATCGATTTATGTTTACATTTATTTATACTTCCTGTTAGCGAGTCTGATAGGAAATAAATTATCTAAAACCTTTTATCTAAAATCTTTTCGTTCGACTGTTTTAAGTAAGCCAAAACCAAGCAAGACTAAAAATAAACTTCAATACAATAATAGAGACTAATTATGAGTACTAAAATTATGAGTACTAAAAACGAACAACTCTTTGCCCAAGCCCGCAAGCACATTCCAGGCGGCGTCAACTCGCCGGTTCGCGCTTTTGCTGGGGTGGGCGGTACGCCAGTGTTTATGCACAAGGCCTCTGGCAGCAAGATTTATGACACTGAAGATAACGCTTATATCGATTATATTGGCTCATGGGGGCCAATGATTTTAGGGCATGCGCATCCTAAAGTGATTGACGCGGTCAAAAAAGCCGCCGATGATGGGCTAAGCTTTGGGACGCCAACTCCGTTTGAGACGACGGTTGCTGATAAAATCTGCGAGATCGTGCCAAGTGTTGAGATGGTACGTATGACCAGCTCTGGTACTGAGGCGACGATGAGCGCTATTCGCCTAGCACGCGGCTATACGGGCCGTGACAATATCGTTAAGTTCGAGGGCTGCTATCACGGCCACTCTGATAGCTTATTGGTCAAGGCCGGCTCTGGTATGCTCGATATCGGTGAGCCAACCTCAAAGGGCGTACCTGCTGACTTTGCTAAGCACACGATTACTTTGCCTTATAATGATCCACAAGCGATCAAAGCCTGCTTTGAGAAGTGGGGCGACACTATTGCATGCGTTATCGTGGAGCCGATCGCAGGCAATATGAATATGGTCATCCCTGAGCAAGCCTTCCACGATACTCTACGCCAAGAGTGCACGGCTCATGGCGCGGTGCTGATCTTTGATGAAGTCATGACCGGCTTTCGCGTTGGTCTTGGCGGTGCGCAAGGGCACTTTAACATTCAGCCTGATTTGACATGCTTTGGTAAAATCATTGGTGCAGGCTTGCCTGTTGGCGCTTTTGGCGGTAAGCGTGAGATTATGGAATGTATCGCGCCGATGGGCGGTGTCTATCAAGCGGGTACGTTATCAGGTAATCCGCTAGCGATGCGCGCGGGTATCGCTATGTTTGAAGATTTGACGGTTGCTGGATTTTATGATGAGCTCGCGGCTAAAGTTGATAAGCTAGTCGATGGTATTCAAGCGGCAGCTGATAAGCACGGTATACACTTGCGTACTAACAAGCTAGGCGGCATGTTCGGTATTTTCTTTGTTAAAGACAGTCAGACCCCAACGCCGCACAATTTTGATGATGTGACCGCTTGCGATATGGATAAATTCAATACTTTCTTCCACGGTATGCTCGATCGCGGTATCTACTTAGCGCCTTCTGCGTATGAAGCAGGGTTTATGTCGATTAAGCATAGCAGCGATGATTTGGATAAATCGATACAGGCGGCCGATGAGATCTTTGCAGAGATAGCAAAGGCCTAAACGCAATATCTTAAAGCTAAGAAAAAGCCAACATCGTCAAAAGTGTTGGCTTTTTTTATGTCTCATATATGATGCTAACTGCAGTAGCTACTTTGCGCGTTTATCGTACTTAATATCCCTTAAACTTAGATTGCCGCGCAAGACGTCAGTATACATACGAAAATCGCTGACAAAGCTTTTTAGCGGAAACTTAAAAGAGGCCGGTTTGTTTTTTTCAAAGAAAAAATGACCGACCCAAGCGCAGCCGTAGCCTGCAGCAATACCTTTGAGTAAAGGTTTGGGCGAGCGGGTTTGGATAGACTTTGCTAGCCCTAATAGACCAAAACTACTACCTGCAAAGTGCAGACGGCGACAGGCCATGTTTTGATGCTCTTCTAAATAAAAGTCATAGAAGTTTTGTTGCGCCTTTTGCTTAGTTTCTGTCATTTCTTGACGATTTTGATTAGCTAGATGCTGATCAGTGCGAGCGGCGTTACTATCATGAGTAGTTTGCGCAGTAGTAGTTTGGGTATCGTTTTGGGTATTATGTCGAATAGTCATAGTAGCTTCCTTTGCTAAAATTATCTGAACTACAATCTTGATTTGGGCTTTATTTAATAGCCTATAAACATGAGTAGTTGTGCTTAAGTCCTTGTTTTATAAAAAATATTACTAAGTTTTAATGTAGCAAGCTGTGCTCCGCAATACTAGCATCACGGATTACTTAAAAGTCAGTTTTACACAACCTTTCGGTAAAGGCTCACGTTGTTTGCTAGGATTTGGCATAAATGCTTTAATAAGCACTTTTACTGATAGCGCTATTTAGCGTTTGCTAATCTTTATGATGCTAACTTAATATTAGCACTTATCTCAAACTTTTTATTTCATCCACAGTTACGGTAACGCCACTTTATGCCCACTAATTACCTTGAAAACCCGCCCCTTGCCGAAAACGAGCTTATGGCAGCGATAGATATCGGTTCCAATAGTTTTCACTTAGCTATTGGCCGGCTCGATCATGGCGAGGTACGTAAAGTCGTCTCTATGTCTGAAAAAGTGCAGCTGGCAGCGGGACTCGATGAGCATAACATCCTCAGCGCCGAAGCGGTGCGCCGAGGACTTGATTGTCTGAGCCGTTTTACCGCGCGCTTAGACTCGGTATCGCCAGAGCGAGTGCGTATTGTCGCGACCAACGCTCTGCGCCAAGCCAAAAATGCCGATGACTTCATTGCTCGCGCCAATGAGATTTTGCCCAATCCCATTGAGATTATCGCCGGACGTGAAGAGGCGCGGCTGATTCATTTAGGCGTGTCGCACACTAATGCTAGTAGCGATAAACGCTTAGTGATAGATATTGGCGGCGGCTCGACTGAATTTATTATCGGTACAGGGTTTGAGCCGTTATTGACAGAGAGTTTGCAGATGGGCTGTGTGGCCTTTACCAAAAAATTCTTCGCTGATGGACAAATCACGGATAAAGCTTTTACGACTGCTATCGCAGCGGCGCGCAAGGAAGTGCTCGCTATCAGCGGTCAATACCAAAAGGCAGGATGGACGAGCGTTATCGGCTCAAGTGGTACCATCAAGGCGGTGCGTAATGTCTTAGTGTCCAAAGGCTGGGCCAATGAGCAAGAGTGCATCACTTACGAAGGGGTCAAAAAATTAGAAAAACTACTGATCTCTATTGGCGATGTCAAAGATATTGAGCTTGAGGGCGTTAAAGAGCACCGAAAAGCGGTGTTTCCAGCTGGGGTCGCGGTACTGCGAGCCTTAATGAAAGTGCTCGGCATAGAGACTCTGGCATACTCTGATGGGGCGCTGCGTGAGGGCGTCATGTACGATATGCTCGGCCGCTTTGCAAGCGAAGATGTGCGTGACCGTAGCGTACTGGCCTTGATTAAGCGCTATTCAGTGGACAAGAAACAAGCCCGGCAAGTGGTCAGAACCAGTCGTCATCTCTTCAGGCAAGTGCAAGATGACTTGCAGCTCAGCAATGATGACGGTGATCTGCTAAGACGTGCGGCCTACTTACATGAGATAGGACTGGCGATTAGTCATAGCAACTATCATCGCCACAGTGCCTATCTGTTGGGGAACTCTGACATTCCGGGTTTCTCACAGGTCGATCAAAAACGGATGGCGCAGCTGGTGCTCAGTCATAGACGTAAGCTAAAAAGTGATATGCTTGAGCAGACTTGCCAACTTGGCGGCGAGCAGCTGCTGTATTTGTGTTTGCTCTTGAGGCTTGCTGTCTCTGCGCATCATAGCCGCAGCGAGTATGAGCTACCTTTGATGGAGCTGGTCATTCTAGATGATACACATTGGCAGATCACTGTGAGCACTGATAAAAAGCATTATGCCTTTTTGTACTCTGATCTTCATGCTGATATCGAGCAGTTCGCAAAATGGGGTATTGAGCTGAGCGTGATCGAAAACTAATTTTATCTAAAAAGCAAAGATACAGTCAGTTCGAAATAAAAGTGTTATAAATTTAGAGACGCTACTGGTATAAATTTTACTTGCGTGCTGCGTTCCTTCGATGCTGCGCAACTTATGTTTTAAAAAGAGCATCCCAGCAGCGCTACACTATTTTTAGAGCGAATCGACTATATCGACACTGCCATAACGCTCAAGGTGTGCTACTATAGTTTAATTGAGTTTACACTTGTACTGATATTTTTTATAAAACCCATAAGGATAAGTCTATGAGTACTGTTTGGGACAGCGTACAGCTGGCACGACACGCAAAACGTCCACTGTTTATGGACTATGTCAATCAGCTATTTACAGAGTTTGATGAGCTGCATGGTGACCGCGCTTTTGCCGATGACAAAGCGATTTTGGGCGGTTTGGCCCGTTTTAATGGTCAGCCTGTGATGGTCATCGGTCAGCACCGGGGCCGTAGTACCCGCGAGCGCATTGCTCATAACTTCGGTATGGCCAATCCTGAGGGTTATCGCAAGATGATTCGGTTGGCAAAGATGGCTGAGCGCTTTAACATTCCGCTTATGAGCTTTGTCGATACCCAAGGCGCGTACCCTGGTATCGGCGCTGAGGAGCGCGGCCAAGCGCAAGCGATCGCTGAGAGTATCGCTGTGTTTACTAGCCTCAAAGCACCTATCATCGTCACTATTATAGGCGAGGGTGGTTCAGGCGGGGCACTAGCGATTGGGGTTGGCGATAGAGTCAATATGCTACAAAACAGTATCTATTCAGTCATCTCTCCTGAAGGCTGTGCTTCTATTCTTTGGAAAACCGCTGAAAAAGCGCAAGATGCCAGCGAAGCCTTAAAACTAAACGCCGTTAATCTTTACCAAATGGGCTTGATTGATGCTGTCATCGATGAAGGCGAGGGCGCGCATGTGCAGCCGCAGCCGGTAATGGAGGCGTTAAAGACGTTGTTAGAAGAGCAACTGGCTGAGATAGTTGATATGGATGCTGATGAGCGCTGTGAGCAGCGTTATCAAAAGCTAAAATCATTTGATTCAGAAGTGATGTTGCCTGGCTAGTTTTGTTCTAAAAGGCTTTGATGAGCAGTGCGCTTTTAGCTTAATAAACTGACTTAATGCGAGGGCGTGTTGAACATTCGACCATGGCACTGACAGAGACTATTTTTTAGGCGATTTGCAGATAAAAATGGTAAGTTTAGTCGTTCTAAGCGTCTATTTTTATCAATAAAGCGGCAAAAAATAGTCCTGTCCCTGTTGTTGTCGTGAAGGCTGATGCTAAAATCGCCCTAGTCGTTGTGAAAATCTAGCCAATGCAATAAGCATTACCTGCAATTTTAACGACGACTAGAACTATTTTAGCGATCAGCAGTGCGCATTTGTGAATGTTCAACACGCCATAAACTAAAACGTACTAATTATTAGTGCGTTTTTTTTGCTGCCTGATTATTATAGTCAGGGCGAGTTTCAGACGATAGATATAGTCGAACCACTATTAAAGTGTTACAGCGTTAGACTCGTTTAGCCTACTACTGTAGTACTTGCACTCGTCTGCCTTGTACCACTTTTAATATTGATTGACTATAGTAAGAATAACTATGACTAATAGCGCTATTAAGCCTTATCCAATCAAACCTATAGCCGACTTAGCTATCGATGCGCAGTTGGCAGCGGCAGTGTTAAGGAGTCTAGCGGATTATCATCATCAGCTACTGGGCCGGCGAATTTGGCTCGCGTGTAGCGGTGGCCGCGATTCTTTGGCCCTAGCTGCGCTATGTGTACAGCTTTATCAGCAAGACAGGCTGCCTTTTTTGCCGCAGCTGTTACATGTCGATCATGGCTTGCAAGTTGATAGTTCAATTTGGGCCAGCCATGTTGCTGATTGGGCCGCCGCTCAGCAGCTTTCTTGTACTATTTTAAAGGCTCAAGTGCAAGGCCAAGATGAACAAGCCGCGCGGCAAGCTCGCTATCGCGTCATGCGAGAGTATATCAATCAAGGTGACGTGTTAATGCTCGCGCATCATGCTGATGACCAAGCGGAGACCGTACTGATGCGCCTGATTCAAGGCGCAGGGATTAAAGGTCTAGCTGCCATGCAGCCTTGGCGCGAGCACCTACATCAACATCAAAGCCGGCAAGGCCAGCATTATGCACTATGGCGGCCTTGGCTGACGGTGACGCGCGCTGCGATTAGCGATTATGCTAAGCAGCTGCAGCTGCCTTATATCGACGATCCGACCAACGCGAGCGGTGATAATGTGCGTAGCGGTTTACGCCGTGATATTATGCCCAAACTTGTTAGTTATAATGCGAATGTCATAGGCAACGTTGCTCGTAGCGCGCAACTGCTTAGTGAAGCGCAAGCGATAGTAGAGGCGCAAGCTGAGCAAGATCTGCAGACGACAGCTATTAAGTCGCTTGAGTTTGCTAGCGCTCAGCGGGTATTAGCTATCGATAAGCTGCATGACTTATCGACGCCAAGACAAAAGCAGCTACTGTACTATTGGCTAGCGCAAGATGAGCCGCTACCGCCGAGCAAGCAGTTAATCGATGATGTCTATGCGCTTACTCAGCGGCAAGATAACGATCATCAAACCGAGCTTGACTGGCACGCACACTTGCAACACTACCGCATCTATCGCTTTCGTCAGCAGCTGTATCGTTTAAGCCGCGACTTTGTCGATTGGCTGGCATCAGCGACGCTTGAGCACCGCTATGATTTGTCAAAAAGTTTAGCTGTTGATATTCGTAAAAGTAGAGATACAGGCTATCTTTGGCAGCTACAAATTGATCTGACTAAAGCGGATATTAGGGCGGATAGGGAGCTATACCAAGAGCTTATAGATAATGAAACCAGTCTTAAGATAACGCCATTAGATCGACTGCGTAAAGTACAAACCACGACAATGGGCCGAGCACAAGCGGGTAAGAAGCTCTATCAAACGCTGGCCATTCCTGTATGGCTGCGCAGTAGCTTAGTGGTGGTCAGTGCAGTTGTAACAGATACGGATATGAGCAATGAGAATAGTGCTGATACAAAAGTAGAGGTGCCATTGCTGCTTTTGTCACCGTTTCAGAGCTGGACGTTAAAAAGCGATTTATCTTCTAACAACCTTGCCGATACATTAACTTTGTTAAGCGAAGCTTGTGTTAATGCTTTGCAAAAAGTGCGCAAACCCTAAGCCTGCGAATTTATCAAACGACAATAATGGCAGTATGCTAAACTAGACCCCATTTTAGCGCTATCACTTTGAATACTTTTGACTATTTCTAACAAAGTTATATTAGAAATTGCTATTAGGAGACTATGATGTCACAACAAAATAATAACTCAGTTCTCAATAATAAAAAAATAAGCTTTATCGGTGGCGGTAATATGGCGCAGGCGCTAATCAGTGGTCTGGTTGGCTGCGGTGTCAAGCCTGAGATGATTACTGTTGCCGACCCAAGCGCTGATATCCGTCAGCAGCTGGGCGCAAAAGGTCTTAAAACAGTCGATCCAACCGCTGATGCTACCACTGCAGTAAAAGACGCGGATCTAGTCGTCCTTGCAGTAAAGCCGCAAGTGATGAAAGCGGTCGTTAGCGGCTTCACTGATGTGCTCGATAAGCAATTGGTTATGTCAGTAGCTGCGGGTCTATCAACAGAGCTTTTAGCGAATATGCTTGGCGGCTACCAAAATATCATCCGTGCTATGCCTAATACGCCGGCGATGATACAGATGGGCGCAACCGGTCTATATGCAACTGATAGCATCAGTGAGCCGCAAAAGCAGCTGGCCACAGCGGCTATGGAGGCCTCAGGTCTGGTTATGTGGGTGGAAGATGAAGAGCATCTACATGCGGTGACAGCGGTGTCGGGTTCAGCGCCTGCTTATATGTTCTACTTCCTAGAGTCAATGATCGATCGCGGCGTGGCGCTAGGTCTAGATAACGAACAAGCCTCAAGCCTTGCTATGCAAACGATGCTAGGCGCGGCGAAGATGGCGATGGGTAGCGATGACACCCCGGCCGAGCTACGTCGCAAAGTGACTTCACCAAATGGCACTACGCAAGCGGCGATTGAGTCTATGCAAGCTGATGAGGTCGGTCGTCAGATAGGCGAGGCGATGCAAGCTTGTTATGATCGCAGTCAAGCGCTTAGCGAAGAGATGAAATAAAACCGCGCTAGTATTTTTATGTCGACACTTTGAGTAGCCTTTAATGAACAACGTACTATTACAGATTTTTGATTTGGTCACCACCTTTGCGATGCTGCTGATCTTTATCCGCTTTATGCTACAGTTTGCGGGGATGGATGCGCGCGATCCTATGATTGCGCCGGCTTATAGAGCCACCCATATCGTTGATGTGTTTGGCCGTATCTTTCCGACTTTAGGGGGCGGACGCATCAGTGTTGCCGCCATCGTGTTGATGTTTTTGATTCGATTGATTGACATCTCTGGTAAGGCGGCCTTGATGCAAAGAGGGATTGCACCGATTCCGCTATTTTTTCAGGGTACACTCAGTCTGATTTTAGACTTTTTAAGATTGAGTCGTTATCTCATTATCGGTTCTATTGTGGTTAGCTGGATTGTAGTCTTTACCCAATCCTCGCATCCGATTATCGGTATTATCATGCGTTTGGCTGAGCCAATATTAGCACCATTTCGCCGTATTACACCGAATTTAGGTATGCTTGACCTATCACCTATCATTGCTTTTTTTGCTATTTATTTGATGGAGATAATGGTCGGAGCCCTCGCAGCGAGCTTGATGCCGATGCTAGGCTAAGTTTCTAATATGCCTTAATATATTAAAAGCCCTACATCATCTGTCATGAGTGTAGGGCTTTTTGCTGTGTCATCATTAGAGTCAAGATTTATGCACCTGTCAACTTTCAGCTTTCACAAAGCGATTAGGTATCAGCTGCGCTTGCACATTATCGGGATGAGGGTCATCCGCCGCTTTTAAAGTCTGAGTAATCCAAGTATCAGCCGCTTTTACCGCTTCCACTATCTCATCGCCCATCGCTAAGCGCCCAGCTATATAGCTGGCAAGTGAGCAGCCAGAACCATGAAACTCACCGTCTAAGCGCGGTAGCACGCTTTTATGTACCATCTCACCTGCTATATATAGATACTGTTCAATATCACCGCTGTCGAAGTCATGTGAGGTTTTGACGAGTACAGCATGCGTGCCGTTATCACAGAGTTTTTTTGCACCGGTATGTAAGTCCTGCTCACCGCTTAAAGCGCGCAGCTCATGAGTATTTGGCGTAATTAAAGTCGCGTAGGGTAGGAGCTGCTCAAAGGCCGCTACCAAAGTCGCCTCATCACCTAAGCTGCCACCACTATTGGCGACGAGTACTGGATCAAGCACGAAGGGGATGTTTTTTTTAACCACCTTATTAGCGAATAACCGAGTCAGCATTTTTATATTATCCGTTGTGCCAAGCATGCCGGATTTGATCGCTGTAACTGGCAAATCGTTGAGCACTGCCATCGCTTGATCTCTGACTAATTCGGAGTTACAAGGCTCAAAGCCTAAGACTTGCTGCGAGCTTTGGACGGTAATAGCGGTGCAAGCGACAGTGGCATGAGCGCCTGCTTGCCCGATGGCTTCGATGTCGGCTTGCAAGCCTGCTCCGCCAGAAGGGTCTAAACCTGAAAAACAAAGGACGACTGGACGCATAAGGTTTCCTTAGAGTTATTGGTGTAGTAATCCATAAGATAAAAATTAAATTATAGCAAATACGGCCGCAAGGCTTGCAATTCGTTTTGGCTTTGTTATAATACTCGCCCACAGCATAAGACGTATCGTTAGTATCGATACTGTATTCTATCTTATAGAAGTCTTATCTTGTCCGGTGAAGTGGGTGAGTGGCTGAAACCAGTTCCCTGCTAAGGAACCATACGTGTAAGCGTATCGAGGGTTCGAATCCCTCCTTCACCGCCATTTATTCGGTTTGTTGTAGATAACATCGATTGAATGTGAAAATAATCTTGTTTAAATGAGCAAAGTTATTGACAACGTCAAAATTATCTATATAATGACCAACCTAATTTGCTACAAAAGTTATATACTGCGTAGTAGATGATGTGCAATAAGCGCCTGTAGCTCAGTTGGATAGAGCACTTGGCTACGAACTAAGGGGTCGGGAGTTCGAATCTCTCCAGGCGCACCATTTGCATTATCAATGTATTAAAAGTAATAAAGAACATCCTAAATCAATCGCCTGTCTTCTGACATTTGGCGGTTTTTTTGCGCTTGTTGATTCTATCGCTATGGTTCTTAATATCTCTCATAGTTTTATGATAAACCCTTTAATTACGGTACAATAGGCTATCATTTGATGTCTGCTATGAGCTTAAGCTATGCCAAAGAGTAAAAAAAGAGCCACTGTCAAAACAAAAAAGCCACGCCGCCAAGCGACTACGGCTATGCCAGCAGTGGAAGAGCCTACTATCGCCAAACCAACCACTAGGCTTGCCGCTATCGTTTATGATGGCATGCTTATACTGGCTTTGCTCTTCTTAGTAGGCACGGTACTGACGGTAATAGGCACGCTACTGACTATGCAGACGGGTACAGAGTCCGCACAAGCCCGCTCGCTACCCGTTTGGTATCAAAATATAGTGATGACGCCATCGTTTATCTTAACCTTAGTGGGTTTTTATGGTTTGTTTTGGCGGCGCGGTGGTCAGACTTTAGGGATGCAGACTTGGCGACTAAAAACGGTCAATGACTCAGGCCATCTGCTCACTTGGGGACAGTCTTTTAAGCGGATCATGGCGGCAAGTTTAATGCCGCTCGTCTTCGGCGTTATCGGCAGCTTAATCGGCGGGTCACGCGCTATCATCCTGACTAGCGCTTTTTTGGGACTGGTGTTCAACTATGCTTTTTGTCTGTTCAATCGCCGCGGTCTGGCTGTGCAAGATATGATCTCTAATACTGTCACCTTAAAGATGCCAAAGACTGAAAATGAGAGCTTATGGCGGGTGATTAGAAATCGTAAAAATTAGCACTATGCTCATGGCTCATGCCCATTTTTGCAGTGGTTTATTAGCCGCTTTGATAGTCACCGCTTAGACAGAAACCGTTTGTATGAGCCAAAAAGTATAGCCGATAAAGAATAAGACTAAAGTCGCGCCAGAGCTGCGGCCAAAATTGCGCTTAGTGGTAAAAGCAAATAAGCACATTGCAAATAGCAAGATAGTAAGCAGTCCCATTGCCAATATATCGCGTGACAAGATAATGGCATTCGGAGTGATTGGCGCAATAAGCGCAGCAAGTCCGACGACGGCTAAGGTATTAAAAATATTAGAGCCGATAATATTGCCCAAAGCCATATCGTGCTCGCCCTTACGCGCCGCTGACAAGCTTGCAACAAGCTCTGGTAGGGATGTGCCAACAGCGACAATCGTCAGACCAATAATCAGCTCACTGAGGCCCCAAAACGTCGCCAGCTCTACCGCGCCCCACACAATAGCACGTGAGCTCAATATCAGTACTAGCAGGCCTAAAAATAGCGTACCGATACCGCGGATAGCGCTAGTCTCCTCGCTGCTCTCTAGCGTCGGATCGTCTTCGTGCTCATGATTGCCTTCTCGTAGGCTTAAGACGATCTGAATAGCCAATATCATCACTAGCAGCACAATGAGCACCAGACCGTCGGTATGACCTAAGACGCCATCACTGAGCTGCCACGCGGCCACTGCTGTCACTAGTAATAATAGTGGCATATCTCGTTTGATGATGCTGCTACGGATAATGATTGGGCTTATAAGTACTGTCGCGCCAAGCACTAGCGCAATATTAATAATATTAGAGCCATAAGCATTACCTAAAGCCAGCTCAGGGCTACCTTCTAGCGCCGCTAATACTGAGACCACCATCTCAGGAGCTGAGGTTCCTAAGCCTAATATCACCACCCCGATCAAAAAGCTCGGCACATTTAATTTATTGGCCAATACCACCGCGCCATCAATAAAAACGTCCGCGCTCCAAACCAAAATAGCCAAGCCCACGATTACTGCAACAATTGCCAACCACATTAGGGTCATCCTTTAAATAGAGTCAACTTTTAAGGGTAAGTATTTTATCTTAAAAACAGCGCTGCACAGTGTCTTACCCTAACAAAAGCGCATAAAAAAACTAAGCCTCAAGGGACTCAGTTTTTAATTATAGTCAGCTAGCAATAAAGCGAAACAACAAATTATCGATAGTTGCCATAACATCGACTCTAATATCTAATAGTATCGGACGCGTTAAGCGACTTGCACCGGAATGATATTTGCAGTGTCTTTAACGGTGTTATCTTCGTTGCAGTACACAAGCTTGGGCTGATAAGTAGACGCTTCTACTTCATCAAAATGCGCGTAGGCACAGATGATGACGATATCGCCTAAGTCGGCCATGTGCGCTGCGGCCCCATTCAAAGAGATGATACCAGAGCCTGCTTCCGCGCGAATCGCATAAGTGCGAAAGCGCTTACCGTTAGTGACATTATAGATATCAATCGATTCATTCTCGCGCAAGCCTGCAAGATCTAATAAGTCGCCATCGATACCACATGAGCCTTCATAGTGTAGCTCGGCATGGGTAACACGGGCACGGTGCAGTTTGCATTTGAGCATATTAAGTAGCATAAGGTGCTTCCTTAGTGAAACGAATATTAAAAACGAAACGAATATTAAAAACAGATTAAATGAGCGAAATCAAAAGGTTAATGGGGATGATTTTGCCAAAATAAAAGGCTGGCGCAATTTTATAGTATTATTCTGGTAATTTAAAGCTATTGATTTGCGAGCGCGCCTTTTCGATATCGCCATCCAACAGTAAAGGTAGTGCTTCAAAAGCCGCGGTTAACGCACTCTCAATAGCGATTTGCTCATTGGCAGCGGGCTTTGAGAGCACATGCCCTGTCACTTTTGACTTATGGCCCGGATGACCAATACCAACGCGCAAACGATGAAAGTCGTTACCGATATGCGGGGTAATATCACGCAGGCCATTATGTCCACCATGGCCGCCAGCGGTCTTGAGCTTAATGCTACCGGCATCGATATCGAGCTCGTCATGAGCGATAAGTAGCTCGTCATTGGCAATATTATAGTAGTTGACCATCGGTACGACCGATTGACCCGATTTATTCATAAAGGTGAGGGGCAGTAGCAAACGTACATCATGACCGTGCACTTGCCCGCGGCCAGTGATGCCATGGAACTTCTTATCCGGACTCAGAGTAATATTGAACTGATGAGCAATATGCTGCACAAACCAGAACCCAGCATTATGCCGCGTGAGCATATACTGCTCACCAGGATTGCCAAGACCAACGATGAGTTTTATCGCCATAACATACTCTGCCTAAAAAAGAGAAATAAGCTCGATATAAAGAGCCTAACAACAAATACTATTTGAATAACGCACTACTCGCTTTTCAAATAATACTCACAAAAACAGCAGGAGATCTTAATCGCCTGCTGTTTTTTATGCAACAACCCTACTCGTCGTATCACCAAAGTAGGGGTTTACAAAAGGATAATTACTCAGCGTCTTGATCGTCGCCGTCTTGCGCTTCGCCTTCAGCGCCTTCGCCGCCTTGCTCAGTGGCTGGTACTTCATCAGCATCCACTTCGTCTGCATCTTCGTCCACTTCTTCAAGCGTTGGTGGCAACATGTTAACGATAGTGCGATCGTGTGCATCTTCCATATCAAGATCAAAGATGATCACGCCTTCAGGCAGATCGATATCTGATAGACGGAACAGATCGCCGATCTCCATACCTGATACATCAACTTCGAGGTATTCAGGAAGCTGTGAAGGTAGCGCAACGATTTCGATATCAGAGACAAGCGTTGATAGAATACCGCCTTCTTTGGTACCAGGTGCGTCTTCACGGCCTGAGAAATGTACAGGGACATTCATGTTGATTTTCTGGCCTTTAACAATGCGCTGGAAGTCAGCATGCATTGGAAAGCCTTTAGCAGGATGACGCTGCAAGTCTTTAATAACGACTTGGTGCTCATCGCCTTTATCGGTAGTAATAGTCAAAACTTGTGAGAAAAACGCTTCGTATTCAAGCGACTTTACCATCTCGTTTAGTTTGATAGAGATAGCCGTTGGCTCCTCATTACCACCATAAATGATAGCAGGTACTAGGTTCTGCTTACGAAGGCGGCGGCTCGCACCTTTACCTTGTTGTTCAGCAGAGCGGTCAACCGCGTTAATTGCAAAATGATCAATAGCCATGGATATAATCCTATAGAGTGTATGTGAAGTATCTACCAGCGTCAAAACTTGCGACCAGTCTACTACTGGATAATGGATACTCTAAAAAGTGCTGAGTGAACTGCCTATATCTATCATGTAAATCTGTAACACTATAGATAATAAGCAATGAGCAGCACAGGCGCGCATTATACGTGTTTTTGCTGCAATAATAAAGGGTTGAAAAGATTATAAAAATTGATAAGCAAAGAGTAGAAGATGATCTGCTCCACTTGAGATCTCAAAACCTTGGCAGAAGGTCACGAATAGTAATTTTAGAGCAAAAAAAAGCGCTAAAGGGTTACTTTAGCGCTAATCTTTGATATCAGTAATCCAGTCTAACTAACGAGCCGTCTTAAGCATCAAACATGGCGCTGATAGACTCTTCGTTATTGATACGGCGCAGACTCTCAGCAAGCATCGGCGCGATAGAGACTTGACGAATCTTAGTGCAAGCTTTTGCCGCATCTGATAATGGGATAGTGTCGGTCACGACGATCTCGTCGAGCTCTGAATCGCTGATGTTCTTCAAGGCATTACCGGATAAGACAGGATGCGTGATATAAGCGAGCACTCGGCGCGCGCCGCTTTCTTTGAGGGCAGCGGCCGCTTTGCACAACGTACCTGCGGTATCGACCATATCATCAACGATGACGCAGTCACGGTCACGGACATCACCGATGATATGCATCACTTGTGATTCGTTAGCACGGGCACGGCGCTTATCGATAATCGCTAAATCAGCATCGCCTAATTGCTTCGCCATCGCGCGAGCACGGACGACGCCGCCGACGTCGGGTGAAACCACCATGATATTATCGTAATCGTGCTTGAGTAACTCGTTCAACAATACTGGCGTACCGTAGATATTATCGACAGGAATATCAAAGAAACCCTGAATTTGATCGGAGTGCAAATCGACTGTCATGACACGATCAATGCTGACGATGTTGAGCATATCGGCGACGACTTTGGCTGAGATTGGCACGCGGGCTGAGCGTGGACGACGGTCTTGACGGGCATAACCAAAGTAGGGCATGACAGCAGTGATACGGCCAGCACTAGAGCGGCGCAGTGCATCAGCCATCATCATGATTTCCATCAAATTGTCATTGGTCGGCGCGCAAGTGGGCTGCATGATAAACACGTCTTTACCACGTACGTGTTCTTTAACCTCTACAGCGATTTCGCCATCAGAAAAACGGGTGATGTCAGCTTTCCCAAGAGGGATATGGAGATGGTCGGCTACGGTTTTCGCAAGTTCAGGGTGGGCATTACCCGTAAAAATCGCCAAATAAGGCATGACAAAGTCCTATTGAGTGACTCAAGCAGTGACCGCTAAGCAGTGTCAAACTGCTCAAATATAGAAAAGAGTGGGTATCAAAAATTTACAGAAGATGAAACAACGCAATTACAGAAAATGGCAGGGGTAGCTGGACTCGAACCAACGGATGTCAGGATCAAAACCTGATGCCTTACCAACTTGGCTATACCCCTGTAATGCTCGGTATCGTAGCTGTTATCGCTACGCTTACCTAACGTGTCATCGCTACGAGCTTGCACTCTTTGTGACGACCGAGATTTACGGTGTTCGTTGCGAACTATACCGAAAATACGAAGGTGTTGTCAATTGCTATCACTAAAATCAAGATCACATTAGCGACCAGGACTGAGTATCAATGCTGTACTCGTATGATAAACAATGAAGACAAACAAAAAATGGCAGGGGTAGCTGGACTCGAACCAACGGATGTCAGGATCAAAACCTGATGCCTTACCAACTTGGCTATACC
>NZ_JBEOPC010000040.1:0-27215 GCF_040309765.1 Psychrobacter sp. TB20-MNA-CIBAN-0197 | reverse complement strand
TTATTAGCGAGCTGACTATCATATCATGTTAATTATGTTTGTCAAGCTTTTTTATAATTTGTTTCAGTAAGTTAAGACCTTGATTCAACTAAATTATTTAGTCTGTATCTCGCCCTATCCCTTAATGAGGTGCGTATTATAGACGGTTTGTTTTGGAAGTCAAGAAGTATTTTTATTTAATTTGAAGTTTTTATCTTAAAAGATTTGAACTTCTTATCAAACTTGCTAGCTGCTAACCTAACCGTTAATCGCTTAACTTGCTAAGTATCAGTGCCGCTCCTCGTTCCGATAGGGGCGTATTATACGCAGTTTAGTTTGGCCGTCAAGCTTAAATTTGGGTTTATTTTGGCTTGGTTCGAACTGTTATAGGTATATGTATAATTATCAATAACTTAAAGTGAAAATACTTATTTTGTACTCTTAACCTTTTTTATTAGTACTGTTGTTTGCGCGATTGGCTGCCATCGGTGTTATTTACCCTGATAGTTAAAGCTAAGGTTATGAAGACTTTGTTATGTCATTCCTATATAGATAAGTAATTGACTCTCAACCTTATATATTACCGGTTATAGATGGCTGGTTTTAATCTATAGTTATAAGGCACAATTTAGGGCGCTACCCCTTACTATCTAGTGTTTATAGCTGGTTTTTGCTATAGTAAGCGCTTTATGGCATGGCACGCTTACTTTAGCCTTTAACCGTATTTAAAGTCTAGTTTGCAACACTTATTGATAAATGTCTTCTTACTATTGAGCTTTGTAATAGTTATACCTATATAGGAAGCTAAATAATAAGCGTATTGAGTAGTGCCTATCCAATATACAACAACGATATCTCACAACTTGTGAATACAATTAATGCGGTCTGACGGTCATATGATTGATGGTTGCAATCATCACTGCTAAAGGACCCAAAAAGGTGAATAGATTATGGTAGCGATTACTTTACCCGATGGTAGCGTAAAAGAGTTTGAAGGCAACACCACGGTTATGGAAGTGGCGCAAAGTATTGGCGCAGGACTTGCCAAGGCGACCGTTGCTGGACGCGTAGATGGTCATCTGGTAGATGCCTCCGACCCTATTACCCAAGACGCAGCGGTTGAAATCGTTACCCCAAGAGATGCTGATGGTGTCGATATTATTCGTCACTCCTGCGCGCATCTGCTCGGTCATGCGGTCAAGCAGCTCTACCCTGATGTGAAGATGGTTATTGGCCCTGTGATCGAAGATGGCTTTTATTATGACATCTATAGCGAGACGCCTTTTACGCCTGAGCATATGGAAGCGATAGAAAAACGCATGATGCAGTTGATAAAGCAGGACTATGACGTCATAAAGAAGATAACCCCACGCGATGAAGTGATCAAGATATTTGAAGAGCGCGGTGAGGACTATAAGCTTAAATTAATCAACGATATGCCGGGCGAAGAGGCTTTTGGTCTGTACCATCATCAAGAGTACGTCGATATGTGCCGTGGGCCGCATGTGCCAAACACACGGTTTTTGAAAGTGTTTAAACTCACTAAAATGTCTGGTGCGTATTGGCGCGGTGATGCCAAGAACGAGCAACTGCAGCGTATCTATGGTACAGCGTGGGCAGATAAAAAAGATTTAAAAGCTTATATCCAGCGTATCGAAGAGGCAGAAAAGCGCGATCATCGCAAGATCGGTAAAGCGCTTGATTTGTTTCATATGCAAGAGCAAGCGCCGGGTATGGTGTTTTGGCATGCTAATGGCTGGACCATTTATCAAGTCCTTGAGCAGTATATGCGCAAGGTACAGTACGATAATGGCTATGAAGAAATTAAAACCCCGCAAATCGTTGATCGTAGCTTGTGGGAGCGTTCGGGACATTGGGGCAACTATGCCACCAATATGTTCACCACTTCGAGCGAAAACCGTGATTATGCGGTTAAACCTATGAACTGCCCTTGCCACGTGCAAGTATTCAATCAAGGATTAAAGTCTTATCGTGAGCTGCCACTGCGTATGGCAGAGTTTGGCTCTTGCCACCGTAATGAGCCATCAGGCTCCTTGCACGGTTTGATGCGAGTACGCGGCTTCACTCAAGATGATGCGCATATTTTCTGTACACAAGCACAAATCCAAGAGGAAGTCGCAGAGTTTATTAAGCTAACTTTGGCAGTATATGAAGACTTTGGCTTTGATAATATCATTATGAAGCTCTCCACCCGACCAGAGAAGCGCGTTGGTAGTGACGAGTCTTGGGACTTTGCCGAAAAAGCACTGGCAGATGCGCTTGATAGTTCAGGTCTCGATTGGGAATATCTACCGGGTGAAGGTGCGTTTTATGGCCCTAAGATTGAGTTTAGTCTCAAAGACAGTTTAGGTCGCGTTTGGCAATGCGGTACCATTCAGGTCGATCCGAATATGCCAGAGCGCCTTGATGCAGAATTTGTCAATGAGCAAAACGAGCGCGAAACCCCTATTATGCTACACCGTGCCATTCTTGGCTCCTTTGAGCGCTTTATCGGTATTTTGATCGAAAACTACGCCGGTTGGATGCCGGTATGGCTTGCCCCGCAGCAAGTAGCTGTGATGAATATCACCGATAAACAAGCAGATGCTTGCGAAAATGTGGTAAAAGAGCTCAAAAACGCAGGTATTCGTGCTGTCAGTGACTTGCGTAACGAAAAGATTGGTTTTAAGATACGAGAGAAAACATTAGAACGTATTCCCTATATGCTAGTATTAGGGGATAAAGAAGTTGAATCGGGCAGTGTCAATGTCCGAACACGTGAAGGTGAGAACCTCGGCGTGATGAGTGTTGATGATTTTATAGCATTAGTACAGACCGCTGTCAGCAAAAAAGGCCGACAGACCCCAAAAACAGATGAGGAGTAATACCTATTAAACAGTCCAACCGTTTAAATATTAATGAAGATATTAACGTCAAAGAAGTCCGTCTAGTCAAAGAAGATGGCGAGCAGATGGGTGTCGTTGATATCGAAACTGCCCTAAATGCGGCACGTGAAGATAATTTAGACTTAGTCGAATTGGTTCCAGATGCCAAACCGCCCGTGTGTAAGATCATGGATTACAAGCACTACCTCTATGATCAAAAGCAAAAGGCAAAAGAGGCGAAGAAGAACCAAAAGCAGACTCAATTAAAAGAGATGAAACTGCGTCCGAGTACTGAAGAGGCTGATTATCAGGTCAAACTGCGTAAAATCGTCAGCTTCTTGGAAGATCAGGATAAAGTTAAAGTCAGCATTCGCTTCCGTGGTCGTGAGATGGCACACCAAGAGCTTGGACGTGCACAGCTTGAGCGCATCATCGAAGATACCGCTGAGATCTCTAATGTCGAGCAGCCGCCAAAGATGGAAGGTCGACAGATGGGTATGCTACTAGGCCCCACTAGAAAAAAATAAGCCGATAGCGCCCCTCATTTTATAACGTCTTTGTATTTTTTGACCATCAATATGCGTACGTGTATTGGTGGTTTTTTGCTTTAAGAGCCTATTTTGGCAACCTTTTTTATCAAACTATAACCGAAATGATAAGCAAACCTGAGCCCTTAAGTGTAAGATAAATCATAACTACAATAACTTTATTATAAATTTGAGAAGCATTATTCACTTTAGCCATTATAGGACTTTTTATGCAAGAACTAACGCCACCTGAAAACTCGTCCACTCCTAGTATTTCTCTGACACCGCCTGAACCAGTCAAATCAGTTGATACCAGCGAAGCGGATCAAATGGTCAAGCTCGATAAAAGCCAGATCCCAGAGCTGGATGCCAAGGTCGATGCTTTTGTTGATCATGTGCTTACTAACTCTGCTAATAGTCCTGAATTTCAGCAAAACGTGCAATCTATTCATAACCTAGGCTCCAAAGAGATTCGTGAGTCCGCGCAAGTCTCCAATCGCATGCTAGACTTGCCTGCAAAAAGTCTCAACGATGGCTTATTTGACAGCTCACCCATTGCTAAATCCTTGACGGAGCTGCGCGGCATTGTGGAGGATTTAGACCCAAGCAAAAAGCAATTGACCAGCTCGCGTAAGCTGTTTGGCCTCATTCCATTTGGTAATAAAGTCCAAGACTACTTTCGTCAATATGAGTCCGCGCAGTCGCATATTAACGCCGTCGTCACAAGCCTTTATAATGGTAAAGACGAGCTACTCAAAGACAATGCCACGATTGAGCAAGAAAAAGTCAATATGTGGGAGCTGATGCAATCGATTCGTCAGTACATCTATGTCGGCAAAAAGATCGATGAGCAGTTAGAACAAAAGATTCACGCTATAGAAGCGACTGATCCTGAAAAAGCACGTATTATTAAAGAAGAGATGCTGTTTTATGTGCGTCAAAAAAACACAGACTTTTTAACCCAACTCGCGGTTAACGTCCAAGGATATCTAGCGCTTGATACCATTCGCAAAAATAACTTGGAGCTGATCAAAGGCGTGGACCGCGCGACGACGACGACAGTATCAGCACTACGCACCGCCGTCGTAGTAGCACAGGCGATGACCAATCAAAAACTGGTACTCGATCAAATCACCGCACTTAATAAAACGACTAGTAGCTTGATTGAGTCGACCTCAGAGATGCTCAAACGTCAGTCTGGTGAGATCCATGAGCAAGCCACTAGTAGCACCATTGAGCTTGATAAATTACAAAACGCCTTCAATAATGTCTATGAGACGATGGATATGATTAGTAATTATAAAGTTGAAGCGCTTGAAAACATGAAGCAGACGGTCAATACTTTGACCAGTGAAGTCGACAAAGCGCAGAAATACCTCGATAAATCGAATCAGACGACAGTATTAGAAGTGTCAAAAGAGCTTGATAGTAAACAGATAGCAGATAAGTCTGGTATCGATATCTAAAAATGCACTATTTAAGCAACTGCTCATCTCTACAAGCTGTCTCTACTGTCAAAAACTTCTGATACGCTCATTAACTGAGCGTATCCCTATAGCTATCACACTTAACACAAACAATTGACGTAAGATATTGTCTACTGGTTCGTGTTAAGATAGCCCCTATTAATAATTTTAAAAATAGATACGGTAATTTATGAGTTGGAATGATCCAAACGCCTCAAGTGAGGCACAACGCTATGACAATCCTATTCCCAGTCGTGAGCTGATTCTGAGCACGATTAGTGATAATAGCGATGTTACGCACAAAGCATTAGCTAAAATCTTCGGTATCGAAGATCCTGACCAGTTCGATGCGCTAGGTAATCGTCTAAAAGCGATGGCGCGTGATGGACAAGTCAATCGTGAAGGTCGACCTTATCGTTATCGTCCAGTGACTCAGCACGATATTGTCAGCGGTACAGTTTCAGCGCATCCAAAAGGCTTTGGTTTTGTGGTGCTCAATGATATGCCAGATCTTTTCTTGCATGAAAAACAGATGCGTTGGGTGTTCAATGGCGATTCTGTTGAGGCTATAGGTACTTCTACGGACAATCGCGGACGTACTGAAGGCCGTATTATCGATATCACCTCGCGTCAACAAAATCAGTTCATCGGAACACTTGCCAAAGATGAAGAAGGTTACTGCGTAGAATTGGGTAGCCCTAACAGTCATCAACCTATTACCTTGGCAGATGACCACGTCGATGCTTTGAATGTCAAACAAGGCGATCCGGTCAAAGTCGATATCATTGATTGGCCAAACCAGCATGAGTTTGCGACTGGCAAGATCACTGAAGTGCTCAATGACGATAACGATCGCGAGCTGATTATTGAGACCACTTTACTCAATTATGATATTCCACATGAGTTCAGCGAAGCCACGCTTAAGCAAGCCAATGACTATAAAGAACCCACCGAAAAAGACACTAAAGGTCGGACTGACCTGCGTGGTCTGCCTTTAGTAACTATCGATGGTGAAGATGCACGCGACTTTGATGATGCCGTGTTCGCTGAGAAGCGCTCTGGCGGTAACTACCGGGTACTAGTCGCTATCGCTGATGTTAGTCACTATGTAACGCCGAACTCACCGCTCGATGTTGAGGCCTATGAGCGTGGAACATCGGTGTATTTCCCGCACCGAGTGATTCCGATGTTGCCTGAGGTACTCTCAAACGGTTTATGTTCATTGAACCCTAATGTCGACCGCTTATGTATGGTCGCCGATATCAAAGTCTCACGTGCTGGCAATGTCACCGGTTATGAGTTTTATCCGGCGGTGATGAACTCACAAGCACGTCTGACCTATAACCAAGTCAATGACTACTTTGCTGATCCAAAGGATGACAGTATTCCTAAGTCGCTCACAGGTAATAAAGCGGTCAAAAAATCTGTCGATACCTTGCATCAGCTCTATGATCTACTGCTCAAAAAGCGTGAAGAGCGTCATGCTATGGAGTTTGAGACCGTTGAGACTTATATCAAGTTCAATGAAGAAGGCGGTATTAAAGCGATTGTACCGCGTACGCGCGGCGATGCTCATAAACTAATCGAAGAGTGTATGCTGCTGGCGAATACTTGCGCGGCAAACTTTGCGCTCAAGCATGATCTGCCGGTACTGTACCGTAATCATGATAAACCAGATCAAGAAAAGTCGATGCGTATCCATGAATACGCCAAAAACTTCGGTTTGCCCTTCCCAGAAGAGAGCCCGACGCAGGCCGATTATCAGCGCCTGATTGAAGCAACCAAAGACCGTCCTGATGCGATTAGCATTCATAGCATGCTACTACGCTCGATGATGCAGGCCAATTATGCGCCTGATAATATCGGTCACTTCGGCTTAGCGTACGATGAATACAGCCATTTTACCTCGCCGATCCGTCGCTATCCTGATTTGATGTTGCATCGCGCGATCAAAGCAAAAGTTACTAAGACTCAGCAGCCGGTTATGGACTTTTCTTTGGAGGGAGCAGGCACGCAAACTTCAGATACTGAGCGCCGTGCGGAAAGAGCTTCACGCTATGTCGAGTCGTGGCTCAAGTGTCACTACATGAAAGATCATGTCGGTGAAGACTTCGAAGGTGTAGTCACGAGTGTCACAAACTTTGGTCTGTTTGTGACTTTGTCTGATTTGTTTATTGATGGTCTAGTGCACATCTCTAATGTTGGTGATGACTTTTTTGTCTATGACGAGCAGCAACAACAGCTGATTGGTAAGGACAAAGGTACGGTATTTGGTTTGGGCGACTCGGTAAAAGTCAAAGTCGCTGGCGTCAATATGGACTTATTGCAAATTGATTTTGATCTGTTAGAAAAATTAAAATCAAGTCAGATGAACCAAACGAAGAAAGACTCTTCCAAAAAGAGTCCGGTCAAAAAGACCAATGGTCGTAGCAGTAGTAAAAGCAAAGGTAATAGCAAGAAAAGCTAAGCAGCTTTGGTAATTGATAAATTTAGAGACAAATAAAAAGGCTAACTCGAAGTTAGCCTTTTTATTTGTCTCTAGTTTCTAGCTATCATTAATTCACAATAAGACAAAAAACGTGATGGCGCATCGAGCGATAACAGCATGCCAGTAAAGGTTATACCAGTAGCAGGTATTATAAGCACACTCTTTTATTTAGAGTTCACTATACATAGTATAGAGCACAGATTGCCTTACTGAGCGCTATTCATCTGTTCTAAACGCTGCTGTTCAACGTCTTGAACTTGCTCTATTTGAGCAGTAGCATTATCAATGATGGCTTTGGGTTTTTCGCCTAGTGGCTGTGCTGAGTTACTGTCATTCTCCTCATCACCATTTTTAACTACCTCGGAATCAGTATCTATGAGCGCAGCTCTGTTCTTTTCATAGAAGTAACTGCTGACAATATTGTAGCCAAACAACATCAAAATAGTAGCAAGGGTTAAGGCAATTAGGTGTTTTTTTTGCATAGGTATTCCCTCAAATAATATTTTTTCACTCTCAACTTTATTTAACAGCGGCTGCATCTACAAGCTGTGCTTGCTAAATGCTACTGCCATATTGCTTAGCTATTCTTGCGGACTATTACTATTTAATAAGTCCGTTTCATCTGAATTTTCAGCAATCTCTTGCTCAACTTTTTCCATTAGCTTGGCATCTGGTCTTGCGTCGAGCACCTCGTCTGCATTACGGCCTTGCAGGATATATTTAGCACGGGCTTTTGCGCGCTTTTTCTCCTCATCATCTTCTATTACGTCGCTAAGCTCAACGTCTTCGACAGACTCTGGGTTAACCGGAGTAATGCTCATATCTGACTTATTTGCACTGTCATCCGCTTTTTCTCCTTGTCCCATCTCTAGCGCTTTTTCTACTTTATCGTTGAAGCGCAGGCGATAAATGGGTTCAGGTAAGCTAAAGCCTTCGTTTTCAAGCGCGTGTTTTGTCTCGCGAATGGCGATACTGCGAGCCTTGGCAAAATCAGTTTCGGACTGATTGACCCAGACCTGGAACTCTAGAATGATATTAGAATCGCCAACATTATTAATAACCGCAATGGCTTTTGGTTCATCCAGTACAAACTCTAAAGTATGAATAGCATCTAAACCAACCTTTATTGCTGCTAGTGGATCGTCATTGGCATCCACGCCAAGCTCAAAGGTAAAGCGCCGTTCGGGGTTTTTGGTGTAGTTAAGAATCACCCCCTTAAACACTTCGGCGTTAGGGATACGTAGCTGATTACCATCTAAAGTCATCAGAATCGTCGCCCTTGAAGTCAGGCGCACGACGATACCTTCTAAGTCATTGATAACCACCTGATCGCGCGCGCGAAAAGGTTGGCGAATACTAAGCATCAAGGAGGCAATATAATTCTCAATAGTGTCCTTAACCGCAAAACCCACGGCAATACCAATCACCCCTGCCCCGCCAAGCAATGTACCTAAAATCGTCTCAGCACCGATTAAGCTCAGCGCTAATATCAGACCAAAAATAATAAAAATCACCTTTATGGTCTGCGCAAGCAGCTCTGCCACAAAAGGATTGGGGGTGACGCGCTGCCACATACTTTTGCGATTAGACAAAAAGCTGCCAAACCAAGCAACAATGGCGAAAATAACAATACCCACTAACAGTAGCGGTAAGGCTTTGATTAGGTTTCTAAATTGGTTTTTTAGGCCTTGATAGACGGTGCTGACATTGTCCTGTACATCAAGCGTACGCTCTATCTTATCTTCAACGGTGACGACATCAGTGATACGATTGGTTAGGTTAATCGCTTGTTGGGCTTTTTTTTCATTGGCGGTCTCGCCTGTGAGCGTCACTACTCCTTGAGTCACGCTGATACTAACCGCTTGCAGACCATCAATCTCAGAAAATATCCCTTGGATACGCTGACGAATGTCATTATCTTTTTTGGGGGTAGGTTTAGTCTCAATCTCAGCGTTATTGGTACTCTCGCCCATAATGACCGGTGGCTTAGGTTGCGCATCCGCCGTGCTACTATCGCCAGATTCACTTGCTTCGGCCTCACTATTGACGCCCAGCGCTGTCGCCACTTCAGCCAGCTCAGCTTCGGCAGCATAGGCTGAGACGCCAAATACTATAACGCATACTAAAAGTAGAAGATGTACACCACCTTTGAGCTTATTTGCTAATAAATGCTTATACTCTATGATCATAACTATCCTTGAGAAAATTCAGTCTTATTAGCTCAAAGCTCTTACGTGCAATGCATCTTTACTGGTCTAAATAACGCTGAGCGGCGCCAAAATCTAGTGAGCCTTCATAAATAGCGCGGCCAGTAATGATACCTTCTAAACAATCGCCATAAGGTTTAAGTAGCTCGATATCCTTCATATCGGTGACGCCGCCTGAAGCAATAACCGGAATGCCGCCTTCGCGAGCTAGATTGACCGTCTGCTCAACGTTGACACCTTGCATCATGCCATCACGGGCGATATCGGTATAGACGATAGAGGATACACCAACATCAGCGAAGCGCTTGGCAAGCTCAGTGGCCTTGGTATCAGTGACATTGGCCCAGCCGTGAGTAGCGACCATGCCGTCTTTGGCATCTATGCCGACGATGATATGACCGGCAAACTCGCGGCAAGCCTCGCTCACAAAGCTTGGATCTTCGACTGCCTTAGTACCGATAATGATATAAGTCAGACCAGCACTGATATATTGTTCAATCGTATTCAAGGTGCGCACACCGCCGCCTAGTTGTATCGGCAGCTTTGGATAAGCTTTGGCGATGTCTTCAACCACACGCTTGTGCACAGGGACGCCATCAAAAGCACCATTTAGATCGACTAAATGTAAACGACGCGCGCCTTCTTCTACCCAGCGCGTTGCCATAGCAACAGGATCGTCAGAGAACACCGTATCGTCTTCCATACGACCCTGTTTTAGGCGGACACATTTGCCATCTTTAAGATCAATAGCAGGAATAATCACTGGCGCAGCACACATAACACACTCCTAATATAAAATTTGAACAAGGTTAGCAAGTCTAGCTTAAAAACGGTCGCTTTTATCTAATAAAAGAGATAAAAGCATAATGAAGGACTCACCTTCTCTTAAGGTAGTAAAACGGACTGAGAGGTAAGTAAATGATAACTAGAAGTTTCCTAGTCTTAGAGCACCCACAATATTAAGTAAATTCAATTACTAACTGGCAATTTTAGGTCAATTTAGCGTATAATCCTAGGTAAATTTGTATTTGTTTCTATTCAAAATCGTCCTATGTGTATCTCCCTACCTATCATTTTACAGACTTAGTCAACAAAACGTTTACTGAGTCGATTTTTTGATTGGTAAGTGATCCTCAGGAAGTTATTGAATAACATAATACGAGCATTGCTCGTTTCAAGATTTTAATAAAAGGTATGGAAAGACTATTTATTCAATTCCTATTTTATACAGGCGGATTGAAGCTAATACTCTTAGCATGCATCTTGGTAGCCAGTCGCCACTTTGGTAAGTCGAATAAGATATTAACGTGTTGTTAAGGAGTCTAAGGTCAGCGTTGATACTCTTGATAGTAGGAATAATCGAGCATAACTGATAAAGCATTGAGCCGTTTTGCCATAACCTTGGCAGGTGGACGCTTTGCTGAGTAGTGCTTATTTATACTACCGTTATACCATACAGGACGTCTGGTATCGTTTTAGACTATGGACTAAGTTTTCGCTTATGATTACCATCAAAAAAGGTTTGGATTTGCCCATCACCGGCGAACCCTCTCGCGAGATAACTGAGCACAGACCTGCACATGTGGCACTGATTGGTTATGACTATGTGGGCATGAAGCCTACTATGAACGTCAAAGAAGGTGACATTGTCGCTAAAGGCCAGCCCGTTTTTGAAGACAAAAAACGCGTTGGCGTCATTTATACTGCCCCTGCTGCTGGTAAAGTTGTCGCCGTCAATCGCGGTGAACGCCGAGTGTTCGAAAGTCTGGTGATTGCCGTTGACCCCAATGGTGAGGAAGTAGAGTTTGACCGTTACGACTCTGAACAACTGGCCGATCTTGACTCCGAAATCGTTGAAAAACAGCTGTTTGCTTCTGGTGAATGGACGGCGTTTCGTACCCGCCCTTATAGCCGAGCCCCTGAGCTTGGCGCGCGTCCGCATGCTATCTTTGTCACTGCTATGGATACCAATCCACTAGCTTTTGACCCTATGCTTTTGATCAATGAAGAGCTGCAAGCATTCAATGATGGCTTAGCGGTACTGTCAACTTTGAGTCCTAAGACCTTTGTCTGTCATCATGCCGAGGCAAGCTTACCAAAAGTAGCCAAAACTGCTAGTGATAACGTCACTGAATATCATAGCTTTGCAGGTAAGCATCCGGCAGGTCTGGCGGGTACGCATATTCACTTTTTGCATCCTATCATGCGCGGTGTTAGCGTCTGGACGATCGGCTTTCAAGACGTCATAGCCTTGGGTAAATTATTTACCACTGGCCGCTTATATACGCGCCGTTTAGTGAGTCTAGCCGGTCCAGCAGTAACCAATCCGCATCTTATCGCAACCGAGCGCGGCGCGGATCTGATGGCGTTGACGAAAGGGCAGCTGATTGCAGGTGATAACCGTATCATCTCAGGCTCAGTGCTCTCTGGCCGTAAGCTGTTTGCTAATGTCGCTTATCTTGGCCGCTTCCATGATCAAGTCAGCTCTTTACCTGAAGGCTATGAGCGCCCTGCTTTTCACTTCTTTAGCCCAGGTGCAAACCGTTTCTCAAAGCTGCCGATTTATATCTCGCAGTTTTTTAAGAAAAAGTTTAACTTTACCACCTCTACCAATGGCTCGCCGCGGGCGATGGTGCCGATCGGTATCTATGAAGAGGTCATGCCCCAAGATTATCTACCTACGCAATTACTGCGCGCTTTGATTGTCGAAGATATCATCTCTGCGGTTGATTTGGGCGTACTCGAACTGGACGAAGAGGATGTAGCTTTGTGCACCTTCGTCTCTCCTGGTAAATATGAATACAGCGATATCTTGCGTGATAACCTAACGCGCATTGAGCTGGAGGGCTAACCACGATGAAATTTTTACACAATATGTTCGATCGTATGGAGCCGTCCTTCACTAAGGGTGGCAAACACGAGAAGTACTACGCCATCTTTGAGATGTTCGATACGTTTTTTCGTCAACCTGGTACAACAACTTTCACCTCATCGCACGTGCGTGATGGTATCGATCTAAAACGTATTATGATTACCGTTTGGCTCTGTACCTTCCCAGCGATGTTCTTTGGGATGTACAACGTCGGTCATCAAGCTTTGACCGCTATCTCTCAGCTCGGACTTGAGCCTGAGGGCTGGCGCACGGTGATCACTAGTATGGTAGGCTATGACCCCAATAGTATTTGGGCCAGCTTCGTCTACGGGGCTATGCAGTTCTTGCCCATCTATCTCGTCACCTTCGTGGTTGGTATTGCCTGTGAGATACTGTTTGCAGTAGTCCGTGGGCACGAAGTCAATGAGGGCTTCTTTGTCACCTCAGTACTGTACGCGCTTATCATGCCGCCCGATATTCCTTTATGGCAAGTGGCCTTAGGTATTATCTTCGGTGTTGTCGTAGCAAAAGAAGTCTTCGGTGGTACGGGTAAAAACTTCTTAAACCCAGCGCTATCAGGCCGTGCTTTCTTATACTTTGCATATCCTGCTTATATGTCGGGCGATTCGGTATGGACAGCGGTTGACGGCTTTTCTGGCGCAACACCGCTAGGTCTAGCCGCCCTTGGCGTCACGCCCGATCAGTTCGTTGATGTCTATGGCCGCGCTATCACTTGGAGTGATGCGTTCTTTGGTAATATCCAAGGTAGTGTCGGTGAAGTCTCAACCTTAGCTATTTTGTTGGGTGCAGTGGTGCTGCTGTGGGCGCGTATCGCTTCATGGCGTATTATGGCAGGCTGTGTGGTTGGTCTTATCGCCACTTCCCTCGTCTTTAATCTAATCGGCTCTGAAGATAACCTGATGATGAGTATGCCTTTTTATTGGCATCTAGTCATTGGTGGCTTCGCTTTTGGTGCGGTGTTTATGGCAACCGATCCGGTCTCAGCTGCACATACCAATAAAGGCCGCTGGGCTTACGGTATTTTGATCGGCTTTATGACCGTTCTGATTCGTGTCATCAACCCAGCCTTCCCAGAAGGCATCATGCTTGCCATCTTATTTGCTAACTTATTTGCGCCTTTGTTTGACTACTTTGTCACGCAAGCCAATATCAAGCGTCAAACTGCACGGAGGGTTCGTTATGTCCAAGCCCAAAAGTAATAATGCAAAAACTGTTAGCGTCGCGTTAACGCTATGCTTAGTCTGCTCAGTCTTAGTCTCAGCAGTCGCGGTCGGGCTCAAACCCGCGCAAATCGAAAACGCGCGCCTAGATCGTAACAAAAACATCTTAGTCGCGGCGGGCATGTATGATGCCGAGCAAGATACTGCCGAAGATGTCGCTAATCGCTTTGAAGACTTCGATGTCAAAATCGTTGATCTGCAAGCCGGTAACTATTTAGATGACGAACAGCTTGTCGAAGTTGGCATCCCTGATCGTAACAACTATGACGCAAGTCAAGCGACCAAGAACCAAGCACTCAGTAATGATTTGGGCGCTAATGATCCTGCTGGCATCGGCCGTGTCCCTAAGTACGCCAAAGTCTACGTCAAAAATGACGACGCCGGTAATCCAGAAATGGTTGTACTACCGATTCAAGGTTATGGTCTATGGGGTACGATTTATGGCTTCTTAACGCTTGAGAGCGATATGAATACCATTAAAGGTATCAGCTTTTATGAGCATAAAGAAACTCCAGGACTTGGCGCTCGTATTGAAGAGCCTGAGTGGCGTGCGCAGTGGAGCGGTATTCATTCTTATGATGAAAATGGCGAGGTTGCGACTGGTGTTACCAAAGCCGGTAATCCAAAAGAGAACTGGGTCGACGGTATTAGTGGTGCGACTTTGACTGGTCGCGGCGTGAGTAACATGATTCAGTTTTGGCTTAGCGAGCAAGGCTATAAACCTTATCTAGATGCGCTACGCGAAGAAAGCGGTGCCACTATCGATAATGCTGACGCCCAAGCTAGCCAAGCAAACCTTGAGCAAGCCAAGCCAACAACTGAACTGGCAGCGGCTCTACCATTAGCAACTGGCAAGGAGGCATAACATGGCTGACACCAAAAGCATTTTAACTACGCCTATTTTTGACAATAACCCTATTGGTTTACAAATATTAGGTATCTGTTCGGCACTCGCCGTGACGACCAGCATGTCCAATGCGATGGTCATGTGTGTCGCATTGACCTTAGTCACTGCGTTTTCGAGCTTTTTTATCTCGATTATTCGCAAAAAAATCCCGTCTAGTATTCGTATTATCGTACAGATGACAATTATTGCCTCACTAGTTATCATAGTCGATCAGGTGCTAAAAGCCGTCGCTTATGACGTGAGTAAAGGACTTTCGGTATTCGTTGGTTTGATTATCACTAACTGTATCGTGATGGGCCGCGCCGAAGCGTTTGCGATGAGCAATCCACCGATTCCTAGTTTTTTAGATGGTGTCGGTAATGGTCTTGGTTATTCGGCAGTACTCTTATTCGTCGCGACGATTCGTGAGCTATTAGGCTCAGGTACTTGGTTCGGTATCACTATATTGCAACCAGTGACTGACGGCGGTTGGTACTTACCTAACGGTCTATTATTACTGCCCCCTTCAGCCTTCTTTATCATCGGCTTGTTTATTGCCATTGTACGTTTTTGGAAGCCAGAACAAATTGAAGAAGCTGACTTTGTAATGAAGCCGCAATCTAAAGGCATGGCACATGGAGGCGGTCACTAATGGGACATTATGTTAGCTTATTTATAACCTCAGTCTTTATTGAGAATATGGCGCTGGCCTATTTCTTAGGTATGTGTACTTTCTTAGCAGTATCAAAGAAAGTCTCAACAGCTATTGGCCTTGGGGTTGCCGTCATCGTCGTTATGGCGATTACCGTACCGCTGAATAACCTACTTTTTCAGTTCATACTAAAGAGTGGCGCTTTGGCTTGGGCGGGCTTTCCTGATATCAATCTTAGCTTCTTAGGTCTGCTTAGCTATATCGGCTTAATCGCAGCGACGGTTCAGATTCTAGAGATGTTCTTAGATAAGTTTGTGCCGGCGCTTTATAACGCTCTAGGGGTATTCTTACCGCTGATTACGGTTAACTGCGCCATCCTTGGCGGCGTACTATTTATGGTCGAGCGTGATTATAACTTTAGCGAATCTGTCGTCTACGGCGTTGGTGCTGGTTTTGGTTGGGCAGTCGCTATTGTCGCTTTGGCGGGTATCCGTGAAAAGCTCAAATATTCAGACATTCCAGGACCGCTACAAGGCTTGGGCATCACCTTTATTACTGTCGGTTTGATGTCGCTTGGCTTTATGTCGTTCGGCGGTATGTCAATTTAGGCACTGAGCACTATTAGCTTATTGAACCATTTAACTCATTTATTTGGAAGGGGCTAGAGAGCCACTACAGTCAGCTCTTATCCCCTACCCCATAAATTAAGGATACCTACCATGGATTATGCTACGGCGATTGGTGGCGTTGCTATGTTCACTGTGATCATCATGAGCCTTGTCGCTATTATTTTAGCGGCGCGCTCAAGACTGGTCAGCTCAGGGGACGTTACCATTCGCATTAATGAAAATCCTGATAATGATGTTGTCACCCCTGCCGGTGGCAAACTGCTACAGACGCTTGCAAGCGAAGGTATATTTTTATCATCAGCTTGCGGCGGCGGTGGTACTTGCGCTCAGTGTCGTTGCCGAGTGATCGAAGGCGGCGGCTCTATTTTGCCGACCGAAGAAGGCTACTTCACTCAAGGTGAGATTCGCAATCATATGCGCCTAGCCTGTCAGGTAGCGGTCAAGCAAGATATGGAGATTGAGATTGATCCTGAATTCTTCGATGTCCAAAAGTGGGAATGTGAAGTCATCTCTAACGACAACGTCGCAACCTTTATTAAAGAGCTAGTACTAAAGATTCCAGAAGGTGAAGAGGTAAACTTCCGCGCCGGTGGTTATGTGCAGTTAGAAGCGCCGCCGCATGAAGTGCACTACAAAGACTTTGATATCGGCGAAGAGTACCGTGAAGACTGGGAAAAGTTCGGCGTCTTTAAATACGTCTCAAAAGTCGATGAGCCTGTTATTCGTGCGTACTCAATGGCCAACTACCCAGAAGAAAAAGGCATCATTAAGTTTAACATCCGTATCGCCAGTCCACCGCCGCGTGGTCCTGAAGGTATCCCGCCGGGCAAGATGTCGTCTTGGGTATTTAGCCTAAAACCTGGTGATAAGGTGACGGTATCAGGCCCGTATGGTGAGTTCTTTGCCAAAGATACCGATGCTGAGATGATCTTCGTCGGGGGCGGTGCGGGTATGGCACCGATGCGCTCGCACATCTTTGATCAACTAAAGCGCCTCAATTCTGATCGTAAGATTAGCTTTTGGTACGGTGCGCGCTCGATTCGTGAAATGTTCTATGTCGAAGACTACGATCAGCTCGAAGAAGAGTTCGATAACTTTGAGTGGCATGTGGCGCTATCTGATCCATTACCAGAAGATAACTGGGATGGTCCGACCGGCTTTATCCATAATGTGCTACTTGAAAATTACCTAAAAGACCATCCAAACCCAGAAGACTGTGAATACTACATGTGTGGGCCACCGATGATGAACGCTGCTGTCATCGATATGCTGCATAGCCTCGGTGTCGAAGATGAAAACATCATGCTTGATGACTTTGGTGGTTAATGTAGTCTTAATATAGTGGTTAAAATTAGAGTCTCAATTGAGACTCTTTTTTTTGGCTGATATTTAAAGGCGGGCTTTTCTCATTTTACAAATTCGAGTAGCAATCTGAGTGCGACTTTTTTATAGTATTGATAATTCATATTGATATTTTTGCCATGGATAGTTTTGAAATAGTTACTTTTGACATAGATACTTTTTGACATGGTTATTTTTACTAAGTAAGGACGCTTATGAAAACGAAATTTAAAGACCTAACGATTTGGATCACTGGGGCGTCGAGTGGTTTAGGTGAGGCGCTAGCGATTGCTTTTGCCAAAAAAGGCGCGACTATTATCTTGAGTGGTCGTAATGAGGACAAGTTAGAAGCGGTCAAAGAGCAGTGCAAAAAGTCTAAAAATCATCATATCGTACCTTTTGATATCAGTGATAGCGAGCAGACTCAAGCGGCTTATAAGAGCGCTATCAATAAAGCGGGTAAAATCGACTGGCTCATTAATAATGCTGGGGTCTCCCAGCGCTCATTGATTATGGAAACCTCGGAAGACGTAGAGCGCCAAATTATGGAGCTCGATTACTTTGCGCAAACGCGGCTGACGCGTCTGGTACTGCCTGCCATGCTCGAGCAAGGCGGCGGTAAAATTGTGATGATATCTAGTATCGCAGGACTGATAGGTACTCAATATCGTGGCGCTTATAGTGCAGCCAAAGCCGCTATTCATCTATGGGCCAACAGCCTGCGCGCTGAGCTCTACGATCAAGGCATTGAGGTCGCTACGATATTCCCAGGTTTTATTCAAACCAATGTCTCGATTAACGCTTTGACAGGGGACGGTAGCACTCTAGGTACGATGGATGAGGCGACAAGCAAAGGACTCACTGCGTCCGAATTTGCTAAGCAAGTGGTTAAAGCACTTAGCAAAGGTGAAGAATATATCATCGTTGGCGGGCGCCAAGAAAGAATGGCGACTAGAGTCAATCGCTTATCACCGCCTAAGCTTTATAAGCTGATTCGGCAGTCGCAAGTTAGGTAGCTTGATCGATAGCCAATACGAAATGAAATCGATACGTTAATAACGTCGTGCTACTGATACAACTTTTCCTTGCTTGCTGTGCGCTTCGCACTCCAAAGGCTGCGCAAAATTTATCCTAGTAGCACTATATCGTTTTTAAAGTGAAGCGGCTATAGAATGCTTTTATAAGATTAACCAGATTTTGGCCTATTGCCATGATTAAAAACCATTAGGGGTGTAGAATAGATAAAAGCTATTCACGCCCCTAATTTTATGTCTATTACTTTTATCACCGCAACAACATGACTATGACAAATTTATCGCAAAACTCCTCTAAATTAACCCGCATGATGGGCTTAACCTCAGTTAGTACCTCTTGCCTTTTGGCTCTGAGTGCTTGCCAGCAGCCAACTGCAGACTTTAATACTTTAAGCGGTGAGACTATGGGTACTAGCTACCATATTAGCTATCAGCTCCCAGATGGTACTAATGAGGCCGCTATTCAAGCTTCTATCGATGAGAGACTACAGCAGATCAACGACAGTATGTCGACTTATATAGACGACTCCACTATATCAAAGTTCAATCGTTTAACTGCTAATACGCCTATCACTATCGATGCAGACTTTAGTCATGTTTTAGAGACGTCAAGACAGGTTTATGAGCAATCTGGCGGCGCTTTTGATCCGACAGTGATGCCCTTGATTGATACTTGGGGTTTTGGCAGTACGATGACGGTTGAGCGCTTACAAAGCCCACCAAGTCAGGTTGAGATTGCGCAGGCTAAAGCCTTAGTCGACTTCAAAAGCGTGGTACAAGAAGGCGATAGCCTTTATAAAACCAAAGATGGCGTAGGCTTAGACTTCTCAGCTGTAGCAAAGGGCTACGGTGTTGATGTCATCGCTGATGTGCTAAGACAAGACTATCAGATTCGTAATTATATGGTCGAGATTGGCGGAGAAGTGGCCTCATCTGGGGTCAACGCACAAACTCAGCCTTGGCAAATCGCTATCGACGCGCCAATAGAAGGCAGTACGGTGACTGAGCGTCAAACCATCGCCGCTATTCGTCAACCCAAATCGATGGGTAATAAGATGCATTTAGCTACTTCTGGCAATTATCGAAACTCTGTTATTTTTGATAATAAACGCTATAGCCATACCATAGATCCGACTACTGGTGAACCTATCATAGGCGGCGCCCCTTCCGTGACGGTAGCGGCAGAGTCGGTAGGGCTTGCTGATGCTTGGGCCACGGCGCTGACCGCCATGCCGTATGAGCAAGCACTGGCTACTGCTGAACAGCAAGATATAGCAGCAATGTTTGTGATATTAATCGATAATAGTAATATTGACGCTGAGAGTGTAGAGGACTGGCAGATCGTTGAGACCTCGGCTATGCAAGCACTGCGAGCAGATAAACCCTCTTAACCGCTCTTAGCGGCTATGCTAGTAAAGTATTGATAATAAAACACTTGTACCAGCGAGCAAGACCGAAATCTGCTATAATACTAAACATCAATGTCATTAATAAAATATCGAAAAATAAATGTGAGGTCACGCTATGCTTAGCCAACTCCTACCAATACTTGCCATTACTTTTACCGTCTTTGTGCTGTTCTTTTTGCTCATGGGTATCGGCTATATGTTCAAAAAGCAGCCGCTTAAAGGCTCGTGTGGCGGTGTCGCCAATTTGATGGGTGATGAGAGATGCTCGTTTTGCGGTGACGATCCTAATAAGTGTGACTCAGTCGTAGCAGAGCAGCAAGACACTGCCTTAAAAGCCGCTCAATTGGGTAAGTCGGTTTAAGTTTGTCTTGTGACCGTTTGTAGTTTTTAGTTACTTGTTAAATTGACGCTCTAGCGTTTCTAGCGGTTAGTTACCATACGCTGGTAGTACTTTGCCCTCTCTACTCTTATACTAGTGTTAAGTATTTTTAAGATGCTTAGCACTTTTTTATTGGGTATGGTTTATCTTTTTAGGATAGCTCACTAAGATAATTAACCAACGAAGTTTTGTTAAAATATTTTCATTATTCGATTAGTTCATTGCTTACATCAATTCTTATTCGTTCTACCTAACCATCAACGCATTTTCTTAACCACCGTCTTGGTGGAATTTTTTGAGGTTATTCTAACAGTGCTATTTTGTCAACCTTTAGCCATAACCTTTTGTTTTTCCTAATTTTATAGTCGTGCCGCTATGTCTACCTCTAACGATTTACTCTCGAATTCATCTGCAAATAAGTCAAGCATGATCAAGACACCTTCCTCAAAGTTTACTTTTTGGTTAGTGCTATTTGCGATGATTTTGCTAGCCACTAATATGCGCGCGCCTATTGTAGCGCTAGGTTCTATCGCGCCTGTGGTACAAGACGCGCTGGGTATCTCTGAGACCGAGATCGGTTGGCTTGGCGCAGTACCGATGTTGGCCTTTGCCATTGGGGCGTTGATTGCGCCTTCTATTGGTAAGCGTTTTGGCCTTGAAAATACGCTGATCGTCATGGTGGCACTGCTCACCTTTGGGATGGTACTGCGCTCGGTGGTGCCCACTTGGCTTGGGTTTTTGACTGGTACGGTCATGCTCACTTTAGCCATAGGCTTTGCTAATACTTTGGCCGCTCCTATTATCAAACAGCGCACGCCGAAAAATATTCCATTAGTGACTGGCCTATTTAGTCTGACTATGACAATCGGTGCGGGTATAGTTGCGGGGGTAGTATTGCCCTTATCTGAGTGGGTCGGCTGGCAATGGGCTATAGGGGGCTGGTCTATTTTTGGTGTTTTTGCGCTTATTCTTTGGATATTTTTGCGTATTCGTTTAGGCTCCTCTAATCATCAACCTATACCTACCTCTGCCACTACCTCAGCTAAGATATCCATTTGGCGCTCTGCTTTTGGCTGGCAAATTGCTATGTTTATGGGTATTCAGTCTTTGCTATATTATACCGTTGCTAGCTTTTTACCTTCTATCTTGGTTAGTAAAGGTATGAGTGCTGTGAATGCAGGTCAAATGGGAGCGGTGTTTCAGTTTATGGCTCCGCTCGCTATCTTGATTGTTACTTGGCTTATCAACCGTGGTCGCCCTATTCAAGCGCTCGCTATCACTGCTGCTAGTTTCAACGTCATTGGTATCTTAGGCTTGAGTTATGCCTCTACCGATTTGGCATGGCTATGGTCAGGCTTTATGGGTGCCGGCTGTTCAGCGATTTTCACTTTGAGTATGATGCTGTTCTCTTTGCGCACTTATACCACCAATCAATCAAGCGAGCTGTCCGGTATGGCGCAGTTCGTCGGTTACTTGGTTGCTTTTTTTGGCCCCCTCGGCACTGGTTGGCTCCATGAAGCGACAGATAGTTGGGACTTGCCTTTATTATTGATACTGATATTAATGATTATCAACGTTGGGCTTGCGTGGTTGGTCAGTCGTCCGGTCATGGTCGATGGTCAAAAAGCTTAAGCCAACATCAACGCACCATTTGCTAAACTTATTCGATTGATTAAAGGATATGACCGTTATGAAGAATAAAAAAACCAGCCTACTTACGCGTCCTCTTTATCTCATAACGATCGCCATGATAAGTTCAGGCTTACTGCTAAGTGGTTGCCAAGACAAACCAGAAACCGAAACTAAAGAGCCACAAACTACCGAAACAGCGGCGGTCGATAGCCCTTTAGATGTAGAAGACGCGACTAATATCAATACCACTGAGCAACAACTGATATCGCAGCCTATCACTATCTTAGCGCTAGGCGACTCGTTAACTGAAGGCTTAGGCGTTGAGCGTGACGGTAATTATCCGGCGCAGTTAGAAGCTAAACTAAAAGAAATGGGCTATGTGAATGTCGATGTGGTTAATTCTGGGCTTAGCGGTGAAACCAGTACTGGCCTTGTTAATCGTCTCGACTGGGTGAGCCAGACTGAACCTGATATTACTATTCTAACCATTGGCGCTAACGATGCCATTCGCGGTCTCGATGTAGCAACGATTGAAGATAATATTCGCACGGCAGTTAAACATCTGCAAGACAATGGTAGCGAAGTGATCTTAGGCGGCATGCAGATTTATGATAATTTAGGGAGTGAATACGTGCAGTCCTTTTCAGCCATTTATCCGCGTATCGCTGAAGATATGGACGTGCCGATGATTCCGTTTTTCTTAGAAGGCGTGGGCGGTGTTAGCGAATTAAACCAAGCAGATGCTATCCATCCAACTAAGGAAGGCTATACTATTATTGTGAATAATAATATCTTGCCTGTGCTTAAGCCGGAGCTTGAGAGTATGGTAGCAAGTGAGACTGATTAAGAACTTTTGCTACACTATTCGTCGTGAATCCATAGCCACAAATACGTTAATCGAGACTGTCCAATGACCGCCATACCTACCAGCAACCCCCTACTCACCGCCGCAAACCTCAATAAAACCGTGCAAGTTGGTGAGCAATCGCTAGCGATTATTAAAGACGTCAGTATCCATGTTGATGCCGGCGAGTTTGTGGTGATTATGGGTAAGTCCGGCTCAGGTAAATCTACCTTGCTTGGTTTGCTGGCAGCGCTCGATTATCCCGATAGCGGTTCGGTTAAGCTGGGCGAGCAAACCTTAAGTGCGCTTGATGAAGATAAGCTGGCCGCTATTCGTCAGCGCGAGATGGGCTTTGTCTTTCAGTCGTTTCATCTACTGCCGACCTTGAGCGTGCGCGAAAATATCGCTTTTCCGCTAGATATCGCGCGGCGTCCTGATCCTGCGCGGGTCGATGAACTCATCGACGCGGTCGGACTTGGGCATAGGCGTGATAGCTTGCCCAATCAATTATCTGGCGGTGAGCAGCAGCGTACCGCTGTCGCCCGCGCTTTGGTGTCGCGTCCCAAAATTGTCTTTGCTGATGAGCCAACCGGTAATTTGGACGAGCAAAACGCCGACCAAGTCATGCAATTATTGTTAGATTTACGGCAGCAAACCGGTTCAGCGCTAGTGGTAGTAACGCATGACCCAGCACTTGCTGAGATGGCGGATAGAGTGATTACGATGCATGATGGGTTGATAGACGGAACTTACGCCAATGGATAACGTCACCAAAAACAATCAAACTGGTCATCATGTCAGCGATGACACAAACGCCGCTAACAACATAATAAGCCAGCTTTTCGCTTCCACCCTTGGCACCAAAGCCCTGACTCGCAGCTGGTGGCGGCGCTGGGTGTATCCCGTTTTATTTTTAATTACTCTAACGCTATCGCTTGCCACTTACCTCACACTTGACTCGATTCAGCAAGCGGTGAATACCTATATCACCGATAATCAGCGCGCGCTGGTCGGTGGTGATTTGGTGCTGGAGAGCAATCAAGAGTGGCCAGCGCAAGTAATAGAGCAAGTGCGCAGCTTGCCTGAAACCCAAGTCGTTTATGACCACCAGTTTAGCTCCATGGCGGTGACCGAAGAGCAAACCTTATTGGTGCGCATAAAAGGCGTCACCCCTGCTTATCCCTTATATGGCGATACACAAACCGAATCTGGCAAACCCTTATGGCAACAGCTAAGGCCGGACACCATTGTCATCGCGCCAGAGGTGTTACAAGGGTTAAATGCAAGCGTTGGCGACAGCATTACTATTGGTGATGGGCAATTTACCATCAGCGATGTGCTGACCAAAGAGCCAGACCGCCCCTTGAGCGCTTTTGATTTTGGTGGGCATGTATTGATGCAAGAGGACGGCTTAGCGGCAACCAATCTGCTCGGTCAGCGTAGCCGTGTGCGTTATCGTATCGAGATGGCAGGCGACGAGGACACCATAGCCGCATTAAATGAGCAATTAGAGCAAACCTTAACCAGCTATCCTAACATCAGGCTCTCCGATATCGACTCTGAGGACACACAAGTCTCGCGCATCTCTGACAATGTGCTGATGTTTTTGAAATTACTGGTCATCGCGGTACTGCTATTATCTGCGGTGGCTATGTATGGCGTTATCACCGCCTTTGCGACCAAACAGCAAGCCAACAACGCCATCCGTATGGCGATGGGCGAACCGGCCCGTCAAATCAAAGCCAGCTACTATCGGCTGTTATTGGGCATGTCCATCATTGCCAGTATCGCCTCCGTGGTGCTTAGTCTCGGGCTATTAAAAGTCGGTCAGCCTTATCTCACCGCCATATTACCTGAAGACCTTGGCTTAGCGATTAGTCCGCTTAGCATTATTAAAACGCTGATTATCGCTATTATATTGACCTTGGTGATTACCCAGCGCGGCCTTAATGAGCTGAGTACTACTAAACCCGCTACTCTACTTAATCAAGGCGCAAGTCAACAATCAGGAAAGCAACCTTGGTATCAGCGCACGCCCCTACTCTGGTACGGGCTGATGTTTATCGGTCTGTATTTATTCTTCACTTATGAAGTCGGCTCTTGGCGCTTATCAGCGCAACTGCTTATCGGGTTGATTGGCTTTGTCGCTATATTTTGGGCTCTGGCTCGCGGTTGGCTGTGGCTATTATCACGCTTGGCGAAAAATAAAAACATCAGTTGGATGCAGCGTATCGCCATTCATAACCTGGCACGTAAAGGTAATCAATCAGCGCTATTCTTCGTCACGCTGTCGCTATCGGTCGCAGTATTGACCCTGATTACTACTTTAAATCACAGTATCAACGCCCAGTTCGTCGATGCTTATCCAGAAGATGCGCCCAATATATTCTTGCTTGATGTGCAAAGCGAGCAACACGACGCGATTAATAATATCATTGGCACACCGGTCAGCTACTACCCCGTCATTCGCGCGCGTATCGTCACCGCTGGCGGCGTGGCGGCAGAAGATATCGAAGCCACTCAAGGGGCGGATGACCCAACGCGAGTGTTCAATTTAAGCTACGCCGATACGGTTATGGACACCGAATACATCGTCGATGCGGTCACTAATAACGAGCTATATAGCCCTATCGACGGTCAAGACTCTACTAAGTCCGCACTGCAACAAGTACAGCCGTTATCTATCTTAAACAGTGCTGCCAGTCTGCTAAACGTCAGCATGGGCGATGAAGTGGTGTTTAATATTCAAGGTATTGAGATAACTGGAGAGATTACCAGTATCCGCTCGCGCTTTGAGCGCGGCCCCAGCCCGTTCTTTTATTTCTTATTTGAGCCTGAGCTGTTAGCCGCCGCCCCGCAAATCCAGTTTGCCACCGCGCATATCCCTGAGGACAGCATCGCTGAGGTGCAAGGACAGCTGGTACGCGAATTCCCAGCCGTTACTACGGTTGACGGTACGGCTATCGCTGAGCAAATCCAAGGGCTGGTGCAGCAGATGAGCCGCTTAGTGTATGTGTTTACCTTACTGGCGTTATTAACTGGGATTATGGTACTGATCAGCTCGCTACTTTCTACTTCACAAGATCGCATGCAAGAGAGCGCGTCCTTCCGATTATTAGGAATGCAAAAGTCTGATTTATATAAGCTAAATATCTTGGAGATTGGCGTACTTGGCGTGAGCGCCGCGGTGTTTGCGATGACTATCGCGAGTGTTGGCGCTTGGTTTGCAATTACCCAATGGTTTAATCTACAATTTAGTGTGCCGTGGACGAGCTTGGCTATTGGCGGTGCGGCGTTAGTCGTATTGCTGTTTGCCATTGCCATTATTTATGTACGCTTGGTGATTGGGCGTGGGATTATGGCACGGGTACGGGCGATGATTTAGGATCTAACATTAGGTTTAGTTTATACTCTTTACAAGTAGTTATACTATCTCAGAGATTGAGCCTTTTTTAATTCTTTTAGAGACTTTATTATGTCAGATCTAGATATTGAGAACCAGCTAGCGAAGATATTATCTGAATCACCCTCTGCTCCATTTCTATTTATTGGTTCAGGATTTTCAAGAAGATATATAGATATGCCTGATTGGAAAGGTTTGCTAAGTCAGTTTTCAAAAAAGCCTTTTACAAGATATTTAGGAATGGCAAATGATAATATTCCTAAAGCAGCTTTAGCTTTGGCTAACGACTTCTATGAAGAATGGTTTGAAGAAAATGAAGGTAATAAAGAGGTATATGAATCAAAGAACTGGCTCAATAAAGTTGAAACTCCTTTGAAATATGAAATAGCTAGGTTTATAAAAAGCTATGACATGGAAGACTGTCTAACTCAAAACCCTGAACTCATTGAACTGACAAACGACAAAGTTGTTATTGATGGAATCATAACTACTAATTGGGATTTACTACTTGAGAAAATCTTTCCAAAGTTAAAAGCTTATGTTGGACAGTCAGATATACTTTTCAAGCATCCGCAAGCTGTTGGTGAGATCTTTAAAATTCACGGTAGCTGCACTGACTTTAACAGTCTAATACTGAGTAGTAATGACTATAAGGACTTCAATCAAAAGAACCCTTATCTAGCAGCGAAACTTATTTCGATATTTCTTGAGAAACCTGTCATATTCCTTGGATACTCACTCTCAGATGAAAATATTACTGATATTCTTGAAAAAATAGAAAGGGTTATTGATTCTGAAGATAAGATTAATAAATTATCGAAAAATATGATATTCGTTACTAGAGCCAATGGTAGTGAAGAGCGAATGACTTGTATAGAAATGCCAATAAATGACAGGAGGCTTGCATTCACGCACATAAAGACTGATGACTTTGGTAAGATTTATAGGGCTTTACAATATGCTGAAAGGAAAATACCTGTTGATTTTCTTAGAATATTCAAAGAGCAGATTTATAATATTGTAAACTCTAGAGAGAAGTCAGACTTACAATTAAAATACGTTGATTTTGATAACGCTATTGAGGATAAAGATATAGATTTTGTTGCTGGTGTAGGCGTAGCATCTATATCAGAGTTTGGGATGAAAGGAATCCAAGGTATTTCTGCTCGAGATCTTATTAGAGACATTATTTTCGATGATTTACAGTTTTCAAGTGACGAGATTGTAAGAGCGTTACCTTTGTTAGTCAAAGCGACTCCCACATATATAGTCTAATCCAAATAAAACCGATACAATATTTATAACAATCTTAATTAATGAAATAAACAATGACTTATTCAA
>NZ_JBEOPC010000039.1:0-30427 GCF_040309765.1 Psychrobacter sp. TB20-MNA-CIBAN-0197 | reverse complement strand
ACGATTAGGGTTTAAGACGCCTATGCAGGCGTTCTATAATATTAATTAGCGTTGCACTTGGTGTGTTAATCTAAGTCTTTTTTTATAGACCATAACACTATGCCAAGTCTAAGAAATCTCTGACAAAGCTATTGGCGGGCTGGTTAAGAAGCTGCTCTGAGGTGCCAACTTGCTCGATACGGCCATGATTCATCACCACAATCTCATCAGATATTGCCCGCGCCTCTTCTTGATCATGGGTTACCATAATACTAGTAATCCCTAGTTCATGGTGAATGTCTTTTAGCCATGTCCGCAGCTCTTTACGCACTTTGGCATCAAGCGCCCCAAATGGCTCATCCAATAGCAGGAGTTTTGGCTTGACCGCTAAGGCTCTTGCTAGTGCAATACGCTGACGCTGCCCGCCTGAGAGCTGATGCGGATAAGCATTGGCAAGCTGTGGTAATTGTACGAGCTCTAACAGCTCCGCTACCCGCTTCTTAATATCGGTTTTACTAGGCCTTTCAGACTTAGGTAGTAATGTTAGGCCAAAGGCAATGTTATCGGCGATGTTTTTATGACGAAACAGCGCATAATGCTGAAACATAAAGCCGATATGGCGTTTTTGTACCGGAATATTAGTCACGTCCAAATCATCGAATAGTATCTGACCAGAGTCTGCATATTCTAAGCCGGCAATAATGCGTAATAACGTGGTTTTACCGCAGCCTGAGGGGCCAAGCAGTGTCGTCAATTTACCTGTAGGTACGGTGATATTGATATTATTCAAAGCGGTGAAATCACCAAAGGTTTTATTAACATCTCTAATTTCAATACTCATACGTGTATCTCTTATTTGCTTATAATATAAATGGCTTACGCTATTTGTTATTCAGGCTTATGCCGTGTAGGTGTGTCATTGGCGCTGACAGGTAGCTCAGGAGCAGCAACCAGACGCGCAGACTTAGCGAATTTGCGCTCTTGCATCTTCGTCATCACCTGTTGTAGCAATAACGTCACTAGTGCTAGCGCTGCCAATATACTAGATAAAGCAAAGGCGGCGGTAAAGTTATACTCGTTATAAGCAATCTCGACCAGTAGCGGCATAGTGTTGGTTTCGCCTCTTATGTGTCCAGATACCACACTCACCGCGCCAAACTCGCCCATGGCTCGCGCATTAGTCAAAATCAGACCATACAGCAGCGCCCATTTAATATTAGGCATAGTAATATGCCAAAACGTCTGCCAACCGCTAGCCCCTAATGTTAGTGCCGCTTGCTCCTCCGAGTCGCCTTGGGTCTGCATCAAAGGTATTAGCTCGCGCGCGACAAAGGGAAAAGTCACAAATAACGTTGCTAGCACAATACCCGGTACTGCAAAGATAACCTGAAAGCCAAGACTCTCAAGCCAGCCGCCAACAGGAGAGTTCAGACCAAACAGCAAGATAAACATCAGACCTGCAACCACAGGCGACACCGAAAACGGCAGATCGAGCAAGGTGGTCACTAGCTGCTTACCTTTGAACTGATAACGCGTCACCAACCACGCAATAGCGATACCCATCACCATGTTGATCGGTAAGATGATAGCGGCAGTTAGTAGCGTCAACTTAATCGCTTGTAGGGCCTCATCCTCCACAAGCGAGGCGATGTATAGATCCCAGCCGCCCTTTAGCGCTTCATAGAACACCGCAAGCAGTGGTATAACCAGCATCAAAATCATAAATAATACGGCGATACCGATAAATAAGCGTCTGATCCATGGCGCGTCTTTGGTGGCAGGATTGCTTTGATAATCATAACTATTGGCGATTTGCATCTTAGCGTGCTCCTACGCGGCGCGACAGCTTCCACTGTACGATGTTGATACTGAGCAAAATAACAAACGAGATCATCAGCATAAATAAAGCGACAGCCGATGCCCCTTGAATATCAAATTGCTCAAGCTTACTGATGATAATGATGGGCAAAATCTCAGACTGCATTGGGATATTACCGGCGATAAAAATAACCGAACCGTACTCGCCGGTTGCGCGAGCAAACATCATGCCTGCGCCCATAAATAACGCTGGTAGTAGCTCAGGCAAGATAACCTTACCAAATGTCGTTAATCGATTAGCGCCCAATACCGCTGAGGCCTCTTCAAATTCAACCGATAGCTCGGCAAGTACCGGCTGTACAGCGCGCACGATAAAGGGGAAACTAACGACGACTAAAGCCAGCCAAATACCTATCGGTGTAAACGCCACTTGAATATCAAATTTGGCAAACCACTGCCCTATCAGACCATTAGGCGCATAAAGCGTGGCAAGCGAGATACCGGTTACCGCCGTTGGTAAGGCAAATGGTAGATCAACTAAGGCATTGATTAAGGATTTGCCCCAAAACTCGTAGCGCACCAGCACCCAAGCGACAAGCGTACCAAACACCATATTGGTCAGCATCGCAAGAAACGACACCCACAAGCTTAGCTTGATAGCAGCAGTCACTTGCGGCTGTGAGATGGTCTCCCAAAACCCGCTCCAGCCCATCTGCGTCGTTGTATATGCCATCATCGCAAACGGCAACACCACCAGCAAGGACAAGCTAAAAACGGTAATACCCATGCTAAGCCCGAAACCCGGTAACACATTACGCTGGCGCATACGGGTCAGCCAGCTTTTTTTTGCAGGTTTGGGCGAGGGGCTGACCGGAGGTGTCGTGGCGCTCATAGTGATATCCTAATTATTACGTCGCTGTCTGTATTGTTATCAGCACTTATTGATGATTATGAGTGCTTTGTCTTTTAGTGCTCTTGAATTTGTGGTGAGCATCTAGGCAGCTTACGGTATAAAGGACATAGCGCAGGTAGCCATGTCCTTATTTATTTATGATGAACATTTTGGATTTGTCTGTCTGTTAAGACAGCTCATAAAGACAATAATAATGGCTAGTCGTTATGGTAAGCGCTACTGCGGAGCATTCACTGCCAGCTGATCAAAGACACCGTTATCACTAAAGAAGTTACCCATAATCTCATCCCAAGAGCCAAAAGTATCATTTGGACGGAAAGTCTCAACCGGTGGTAATTTGTCGCCGTTTTTCTCAAGGACGCTTTGCACACTTGGGCGCAGGTATAGATCAGCCGCTAGCTGCTGAGCCGGCTCGCTCCATAAGTAATCTAGATACGCTTTGGCGGCGTCTGTCGTGCCTTTTTTATCAGTAACGGTAGTAACGACAGCGACAGGGCTCTCTGATTTAATAGAATAATCAGGGTACACGATATCGACTTGTCCTTGTCCAAACTTAGTCGCAGCTAGGTTCGCTTCATTCTCAAAGGTCACAAGCACATCACCGATACCACGCTGTACGAAGGTTGTGGTTGCCGCGCGTCCGCCATTCTCGTAGACTTTGACGTTTTTGAGCATGTCTCTGACGTAGTTTTGCGCATTATCTTCGTTATTATCAAAAGCGTGTAAGCCATAACCATAAGCGCCCAAGAAGGCATAACGACCGTTACCCGTCACCTTTGGATTGGCCATGACAATCTCAATACCGTCGTTGGTCAAATCTTCCCAATCGTTGATGTTTTTAGGGTTATCTTTACGCACTAAAAAGACGATCGTACTGGTAAAAGGTACCGCGTTATCCGGGAACTGCTGCTCCCAATCGTCCGCGACCAAGCCCTCTTTTTGTAATAGCTCAATATCTGAGCCTTGATTCATGGTTGCCACGTCAGCTTGTAGACCATTTGCGACAGACAATGCTTGCTTACTTGAGCCACCGTGCGACTGCTTGATATTGATAGTAGCGTTAGGGTTTTCGGCTTGGTAATGCTCAACGAACATCGGGTTGTAATCTTTATAAAAATCACGCGCTACATCATATGAGACATTTAACAGTTCAATGTTTTGCGCCTCCCCGCTTGCCGCAGAGTCAGCGCTGGTTGCCGTGTCTGCGGTCTCATTATTGCTACAGCCTGCTAGGCCAAGTGTGACTGCTACGCCTGCGATACTGAGGGCGCTTAGCGTTTTGTTTTTAAATAAGTGGGTTTTATTTACAGAGTAGCTTTTGGTCATAAGTGCCTCGACTCGAATAGATCATTGATAAATGTTCAATAAAAAAAAGGGAATAGGTCTTGCCCTGCGGCTGAATAATCATGCAAGTATGCTAACAGCGTCTGCATATTATCTTTAATGATGAATATGTGTATGTTTCTGCCAAAATGGAATATATGAGTATGAAAATATCAAAAAAGCTAATTAAAGGAATATCTTGGCATCAGCCACGTTATTAGCTATGCTGCTTTAATCTAATGGTTTTACCTTTATCTTCTTATTTACTAACTTTCTAATTATTAAGGCTTATATATGACCTTGCGCGCCTCTCAAAAACCTTATACATCGCTTGCCATGTTAACCGCAGTATTCATCAGTAGCGCATCGCTAGTAGGCTGCAATAACACCTCATCCGCTACTAGCACTAGTACTAACACTATGGCAACAGCTAGCTTAGCAACTGTAGCCGCCGTATCTCCTGCCGTACAAGCGGTAGTCGGTGATTATGTGTCAGATAGCTATAGTCAGCGTCATCAAGGCTATGATTGGATTGCCGTGAAGGTGCAAGCAGATGAGAATGATCAGAATAGCGTTCATATAACAGTGCGCTCTCGTGATGATATAAAAAAGCCAACTTGCACCTTTGATGGCCAAGCAAAATTTATGGGTCAAGATCAAGCACACGGGATTATCTTTGAGACCACAGCTAATGAAAGTAAAGTATTTTTACAATTTCAAGGTGATCAGCTGACGATAGATAGCGATGATAAGTACGCGCTTAATTATTATTGCTCTGGTGGCGGCTCAATCGTTGGCGATTATCAAAAGCTGGCAGGAGAAGTCGAATTGAATTAACGCTCAAGCGTTATAATGGTTTGGTTAAGTTTTAATGATAAAAAAGGTGTCAAACTCATGGTCTGACACCTTTTTTATGCTTGAAGATTTTAAAACTATCTTAAACTGCAGAAGCGCCAGTCAGCTTAACCTCAGCGCGTTCTTCTTTAGCGATACCGGCATAGTATTCACGCAAGATCTCAAGCACCTCAGGGCGGCTAAAGTTATCAGGTACTTCAAGATCCTCTGATAGCGCTTTACGCAGTTTGGTGCCGGATACTTTGACGTGCTCGCTTGCATCGTGCGGGCAAGTCTTATCAGAGGCCATCGCTTGACAAGCGTTACACCAAAAGGTCCAGCCAATTTTTAGCGGCTGAGTGATCAAATCGTCTTTTCCAACATAATCAAAGATAGTTTGTGCGTCAAACGCACCATAGTAATCACCAACACCGGCATGATCACGGCCAACGATGAGATGGCTACAGCCGTAGTTTTGACGGAATACGGCATGTAATAAAGCTTCACGAGGGCCTGCATAACGCATATCTAGCGGATAGCCCGCTTGAATCACGGTATCGGCTCTGAAGTAATTATCTATCAGTGTCTTAATGGCCTCTTGACGTACTTCAGCGGGAATATCACCTGGCTTTAGCGCCCCAAGCAAGGAGTGAATGAGTACGCCATCGCAAATCTCAATAGCAATCTTCGCCAAATACTCATGCGAACGGTGCATCGGGTTACGCGTCTGAAAAGCAGCAACCGTTTTCCAGCCTTTATTACTCAATATCTCACGGGTCTCACTTGGGGTTTTGTAAATCTCCGGATATAGCTCAGGAAATTCGCCTTCACTAAGCACCTCGACGCGGCCTGCGACATTGACCTCGCCTTGATTGAGCACTTGTTGCACACCTGGATGCTCAGGATCAGTGGTAGTAAAGACTTGCTGGCACTCGTGATCTTTATCGATATCGTAAGTCTCTTCGACAGTGATAATACCCATCACCTCGCCGTCCTCGCTTACAAGCGCAACTTTATCGCCTTGATTAAGAGTGTCGGTTAATGCTTTAGGCGCAGATAAGGTAATCGGAATCGGCCAAAACAGACCAGCATTATCACCTGACTTTAGGCGCATCTCATCGACCACCCCTTGCCAGTCGGCTTGATTCATAAAGCCATCTAGTGGTGTAAAACCGCCAATACCTAGCATAATTAAATCACCGCGCTCGCGTGAGCTTAAGGTAATGGTCGGCAGGGTGCTGGCAAGCTTCAGCGCCTCTTCGCGCGCGCTATCTTTTAATAGCAGCGGCTTTAGAGTCTCGCTACCATGCGGCGGTACTAGCTTGGACTGTGATTGATCATCTGATGTTGATTGGGCAGGAATAGAAGTCATAGTGTTTTATACCCTTAGGTTGTGAGCAATTAATGGATGACGCCTAGGCTACCCAATTTTGGTTATGAAAATTTATGCTGACTTTGGATATGGATATAACTTATAGGAATTTATATTTATCCGCGTACAGTTATATGATGTCAGCCTATATTGCTTTAAGCCCATTTTTGAACAGCTCAGTGCCGAAGCACACCCTAGATTAGCGCCGAAGCACGCTCTAGATTAGTGCCAAAGCACACCCTAGAATTATTACACACGCAAATCACTATTGAGATTACGTCATGTATAAATATAACTACGCCGATCAAACGCTGGTAGAAGAACGCGTCGCGCAGTTCCGCGATCAGACCGAACGCTTTTTGGCAGGCGAGCTGCCAGAGGATCAGTATCTACCGCTACGACTGCAAAACGGTCTCTACATTCAGCGCTATGCGCCGATGCTACGGATTGCTATCCCTTATGGCCTACTTGCCAGCTATCAGCTGCGTAAACTTGCCGAGATTACCCGTAAATACGATAAAGGCTACGGGCACTTTACCACGCGTACCAATATTCAGCTCAACTGGCCAAAATTAGAAGAGGTTCCTGATATCCTAGCGGAGCTGGCCTCCGTGCAGATGCACGCCATCCAAACTTCTGGCAACTGTATTCGTAATACCACCACTGACCCTTATGCTGGTATTCATCAGGCTGAGATCGCCGATCCGCGTCCTTACTGTGAGATTATTCGTCAGTGGTCAACCTTTCATCCCGAATTTGCCTTTTTGCCGCGTAAATTTAAGATTGCGGTTATCGGTACAGAGACCGATCGCGCAGCCACGCAAGTCCACGATGTTGGCCTTCATGTTAAGAAAAATGACGCCGGCGAGCTTGGCTTTGAGGTGCTAGTGGGCGGCGGTCTTGGTCGTATCCCTGTACTGGGTAAAGTCATTAATGAGTTTCTGCCGCGCCAACATCTGCTCAGCTATTTAGATGCTATTTTACGGGTCTATAACTTGCATGGTCGCCGTGACAAAGGTAGCAAGTATAGATCTCGCATCAAAATCTTGGTCGATACTTTGGGCGGGCGCGAGTTTGCTAAGCTCGTTGATGCCGAGTGGGAAGCGAATACCAAAGATGGCCCGCTCACCTTAACTGATGACAATTTTGCGACGGCTACCAGTTATTTTAGCGAACCTGATTACAAGACATTTGATGGGCTACAAGTGCAGTCTGAGCTGCAGCAGCAGCTTGCGGACAATAAAGACTTTGCCAATTGGTATCAGCAAAACACCGTCGCGCATAAAATTGCAGGTTACCGCGCGGTGGTCATCTCCTTAAAAGCAGGACTGGTTGACGGTAAATACGTGCCTTCAGGCGACGTCACCGACTCACAAATGGATGCGCTAGCCGATCTTGCAGATGAGTACAGTTTTGGCGAGCTGCGTAGTACCTATCAGCAGAACCTGGTTTTTGCTGATATCGAAACCAATAAGCTATACGAGCTGTGGCAGCAATTATCAGATCTGCACTTAGCGCGTCCTAATATTAATACCTTAACCGACATGATCGTCTGTCCCGGTTGGGATTACTGCTCGCTCGCTAATGCCACGACGCATAACATCGCCGAGCAAATCGAGAAGCAGTTTAGCGATCTGGACTACTTGTATGACTTGGGTGATATTCGACTCAATATGTCGGGCTGTATCAATGCCTGTGCGCATCATCATACTGGCGATATCGGCATTCTCGGTGTCGATAAAAAGGGCGAGAACTGGTATCAGATTAGCCTTGGCGGTAACTCAAGTAACGACGCCAAACTTGGCAAAATACTTGGCCGCTCTGTCCCAACCGAAGCGGTGGCGGACACCATTCAACAGATCGTTGATGTCTATGTCGATCTACGCGCAACCACGGATAACGATGTCGAAAGCTTTGGCGAATTGGTAGAGCGCGTCGGTATTGATCCGTTTAAGGAGAAGGTCTATGGCTAATCATCATATCTTAGATAGTCAAGGCGGTGATATTAGCGCGCAAGATAACTGGCTGGCACTAAGCACTGATACTCTACCCGGCGGTATTGCTTTGAGTGAGATCACTTTGCTTGAGCTGCTACACCGGCAAGAAAAGCCTGAGGTTATCGTGCCGCTAGCCGATCTGCTGAATACTGAAGGCGCGCTTGCAGGCGGGCTGATGAACGAGGTGTATGAGCTTATCGTTCAGCACAGCAGTCATCTTGGCGTGTGGATTACTGCCGATACTGATGCCGATGTCCTAAGCAAACTTAGCGAGCTGTTATTGAAGCAAACGCTGATTGTCATTCATGTGCCCAAGTTTGCTGATGGTCGCGCCTTTAGCTTTGTACAAACCTTACGTCAATTGGGCTACAAAAAAGAGATTCGGGTCGCAGGCGAGTTTGGCCGTGACCAAATCGCTTATCTTTTGCGCGTCGGCGTCGATAGCTTTGTACTGAGCGAACATGATGTACATCCGGACTCCAAGTTTCATATCGAACAGGCCTTTACCGCGCTTGCCAGTAGTTATGGGGGCCGTGATGCCTCCGCACTACCTATGTTTGCAGGCGCTTAGTTTTTACTTTTCTATTTAACAATCACATTAATTTTCTAATTTAAGGACATAACCATGAGCCAACTACATCCAAACCTAGACATCGACCAAGCTAATAAAGACTTGCAAGGCAAATCGCCTGAAGAGATCGTTGAGTGGGCGCTATCGCAAGCCAAAAACCCTATTATCACCACTAACTTTCGCCCTTATGAGTCTGCCATTTTGCACTTAGTCGCTTCACTGCGCCCTGACATCACCGTATTATGGGTAGATTCAGGCTACAACACCGATGCCACTTATCGTTTCGCTAATAAAGTGATCAACGACTTAGACCTAAACGTCATTACTTATATTCCTAAGCAGACGGCAGCCCACCGTGACGTCACTCTGGGTGGTATCCCAGGCGTCAATGACGAGCTACACGACAAATTTACTGAGCAAGTCAAACTTGAGCCGTTTCGCCGCGCCCTTGATGAGCTAAAGCCTGACGTTTGGTTCAACGCTATCCGCAAAGACCAAACCGAATTCCGCCAAGGTCTCGATGTTCTCAGCCTCTCAAAAGACGGTGTGCTAAAAGTTGCGCCGCTGTTTGAAAAAACCGATAGTGATCTAGATAAGTACTTAGATGAGCACAACTTGCCTAACGAGTTTGATTATTTTGATCCGACTAAGGTTGAAGAGCACCGCGAGTGCGGACTACACACCCAGCTGTAGGTTTTAGTACTCATCTATAATTTGTAAAAATCAAAAAGCCCTCTCACTTTGAGAGGGCTTTTTTTTGGTTTATCTATTTGTTTTATCTATAACTGCTAAAAAGAGGAATTGCTATTTACGGCCAAGCACCCAGCCGCCATCCATAAAGACATTAGCACCGTGCATGTAGTTTGAGTCATCGGACGCTAAGAATACTGCCAATGCAGCGATCTCTTCTGGCTTGCCAGCACGCTGAGCAGGGATACGATCTAAACGCTCATCATCGATACCGTCAGTCATTGGCGTTTCGATAAAGCCTGGCGAGAGCATGTTTGCGCTTTGATTATTGATTTATTGAAAATATGCTAACACAGTTAAACGAATATCGATGTTAGGGTATGTTTGCTTAACTTTAAATACGTAAAGAACTCGCCTCACTCATTCCTATATTAAACAAAAATCGCTATTCTTATGAAAAATATAACTATACTAATGCCAATCCATTAGGTGAGATAGCGCGCGCGATACTTCATAATGACGCCATACATAAATTTGCATAATCTTTGGTGCTCCTATGAATACCTTTCCCTTATTCTTTAAACTCGATAACCGCAAAGTATTGATCGTGGGTGGCGGCGATGTGGCACTGCGAAAGGCGGATTTGCTTAGCCGTGCCGGTGCTGCTATTACTATTGTTGCCCCTAGTATCTGTGATGAGCTGCACGCGTTATTAAGTGATGAGAAGCATACTCTTATTTATGAAAATTATAATAAAAAGTACATGCAAGGCGCGCGCGTTATCATCGCTGGCACTGATGATGAGGCGTTGAACCATCAAATTCATGCCGATGCAACCGCGCTCAATATTCCGGTCAACGTCGTTGACACTCCGCATTTATGTGATTTTATTTTTCCCGCGATCGTTGATCGCAATCCGATTGTTATTGGTATCTCATCGAATGGTAAAGCGCCCGTGCTGGCGCGTTTACTGCGGGCACGACTTGAGACGCTGATCCCGCAAGGTTATGGTAAATTGGCAAAACTGGCAGGCGAGTTTCGTAGCGAGGTCAAAAATAAAATCCCAACGCTTACGGGTCGTCGTCAGTTTTGGGAGCGCGCCTTTGAAGGTAAGGTCAGTGAGCTCATCTTTGCCGGCAACGAAACTGAGGCGACTGCGCAATTGCAAAAAGACTTAGCTGAGACTGCTACAAAGATTGCCAATCAACATAGCGATGATACAGAAGTGGTCACAAACTCTGCAGCAAACTTAGACAATCAAGATACAGATTCAGATATCAGCAATAAAGGCGAAAATCCTGTTGGCGAAGTCTATATCGTAGGCGCAGGCCCAGGCGATCCGGAATTATTAACCTTTAAAGCGCTACGTCTCATGCAGCAAGCCGATATCGTCTTTTATGATGCGCTTGTCTCCCCGCAAGTATTAGATTTGTGCCGCCGTGATGCGGACAAAGTCTATGTTGGCAAAAAACGTAGTAATCACGCGGTCGCGCAATTGGGTATCAATGAGTTGTTAATCAACGAGGCTAAAGAAGGTCGCCGAGTCGTGCGTCTCAAAGGCGGCGATCCGTTTATATTTGGACGCGGCGGTGAAGAGATTGAGAGCCTGCGCGCGCACGGTGTGCCTTATCAAGTGGTACCAGGTATCACTGCTGCTAATGCTGCCGCGAGCTACGCCGGTATTCCACTCACCCACCGCGATCATTCTCAGTCGGTGCGTTTTGTCACAGGGTTTTTAAAGGCTGGTGTGCCTAATGAAAAGTTTGAGAATCTGCTCGATACCAATGAGACGGTGGTCTTCTATATGGGCTTGCATTCGCTAGAGCGTTTGACTGAAGGTTTAATCGAGGCAGGCCGTAGCAGTGAGACGCCTATCGCTATCGTCTCCAACGCTAGTATGCCTAATCAGCAAGTGCTGACCGGTACACTGGCTAGTATCGTAGAGCGACAAGAACAAGCGCAGTTGCCAACGCCTGCCTTACTCATTATGGGTGATGTAGTGGCGCTGCATCATGATTTAGCTTGGTACAATCTACATCTGCAGCAGCATGAGCAAAGTCTAGCTAATACTGAAAGTAATTGGCTGCGTGGCGGGACAGCAACAACACCAAAGGGTCAAGCTAAGGGTCAAGCTGTTGACCAACAAGCTCATGCGTTATCGATGATTGCTACTCTTTCTGAGTCAAAAGAGGATAGTTTAGAGCAGTTGGTTATTGGATAATCACTTTATTGTCATTATTGAACGGAGCCACTTTAATCATTTATTAAGGTGGCTTTTTCGTTTTCCTAATTCTCTCAGTCTTAATAGACGGTTATTTTAGTTCATATTAGACCCTTCTAATCATTCAAGCACAGCAAACCTCAGCAATTCTTGCTAGAATAAAACCCTTTTTATTTATTGCTATTAAGCCTACCTATGTCCGCAGCTGATATTGTTAAAAACCCCGTTAAGCCGCTTACAATCCTGCATACCTCAGACTGGCATTTGGGGCGCAGACTGTATGGGCGAATGCGTTATGAAGAGTTTGAAGCTTTTCTAGCTTGGCTTGAGACGACCATCAGCGCGCAAAATGTCGATGTGCTTATCGTTGCCGGTGATATCTTTGACACCATGACGCCAAGCAATCGGGCGCAAGCTCTGTATTATGAATTTTTGGGCAAAGTCTCAACTTTATGCTGTGAGCATATTGTCATCGTCGCCGGCAATCACGACTCCCCAACCTTTCTCGATGCGCCAAGCCAAGTGCTCAAATTCTTAAACGTGCATGTCATCGGCACTGCTTGTGAGGACTTAAACGATGAGGTGTTAATATTAGATGATAACGACGGTAATCCGCATTGCATCATTGCCGCCGTGCCCTATCTGCGCGATCGTGATGTGCGTAGCAGCAGTGCTGGCGAGTCAGCTGATAGCAAAGATACTAATGTTGTTAAAGGCATTCGCGCGCACTACGATGAGGTCGCAAGCTTAGCCAAAGCCGCACAACAATCATTGTGCGAGAGACATCAGCGCCATATTCCTATCATCGCAACCGGTCATCTATTCGCAGCTGGTAGCAAAACCACTGAAGATGATGGCGTCCGCGATCTTTATGTCGGTAACCTCGGTCAAATATCAGCTGAGATGTTCGATGAGAGCTTCGATTATGTCGCGCTTGGGCATTTGCATGTGCCGCAGCGCGTTGGCGGACAAGAGCATATTCGCTATTCAGGCTCGCCTATCGCCATGGGCTTTGGTGAAGCCCGTCAGCAAAAGCAAGTGCTACTCGTGCAGTTTGGCGCAGGGTTGGATAGATCTATTATAGAGCCGCAAACACAAGAACCAACTCATTTGTTAGCAGAGGTCACAGTAGAACCGGTTCAAAAAGTCACTAAAAAAGCGTCCACACTTAACCATGATTTGTTTGCCGATGATCTTTTTGGTTTTGAGGATACAGACATTACGGACAATAAAGAAGATGCTCCTATTTCATCAGAAAATAATGAAATAAATGCAAACCAATCCCCACCTAATGATTATAAAGTCCTATATTCAGATGACAACAGTCATATGCAAGTCGTCTCGCTAGCTATTCCTTGCTTTCAAAAACTCGCGCAAATATCAGGCGATTTGGCCACTATTGCTAATACCATCAAAGACTTAAACCCAACGGAGTCGATATGGCTTGAGATTATTTATGATGGTGAGGACATTGTCACTGAGCTGCGTGAAGAAGTCGCTGCTATGATAGAAGGGTTGTCTTGTGAAGTATTAAAGATAAGAAATACACGCACTTATAATAAAGTGCTGAATCAAGAACAAAGCACTGAGACGCTGCAAGACCTAAATGAGCAAGATGTGTTTGAGCGCTGCCTTACGGTTAATGACGTGCCAGAGGAGCAAAAAGAATCATTATTAGACGCTTATCAGCAAATCTTGCATACGATTTATCATGATGATAGTCGGGCTGAATAAATAGCTAAATTTCTAAAAAACATCATCCATATTTTAAAATTTTGAACCATCCAAATCATAAGACTTGCTCATGCGCCTCATCGAACTGCGACTCAAAAACCTCAACTCACTCAAAGGCGAATGGCACATCGATTTCGCTGATTCTGCTTTTATTAACGAAGGCATCTTTGCCATCACCGGACAGACCGGTGCGGGCAAAACCACGATTTTAGATGCGATTTGTTTAGCGCTTTATGGCGAAACGCCAAGGATTAATAGCATTAGTAAAAGCAGTAATGAGGTGATGACTCGGCAAACAGCAGAGTGCTTTGCCGAGGTAGTCATTGATCTCAATGGTGTCCAATACCGCTGCCGCTGGGGTCAGCGCCGCGCTTATGGTAAGCCTGATGGTAATTTGCAGGACGCAACTCACGAGATAGCCTTGGTTAATACTCAAACTGACAATGAGAATAGTGACGATGAGATTTTAGAGAGTAAGCTATCACGTACTAAAGAGAAGATCGTAGCGCTTACGCGCATGGATTTTGAGCAGTTCACGCGCTCCATTTTGCTCGCGCAAGGCAGTTTTTCCGCTTTCTTAAAGGCCAAAGCGGACGCGCGCGCCGATATTTTAGAAAAGATTACAGGCACGGATATTTACGCGACGATATCGACTCATGTCTTTGAAAAGAAGCGCTCTGAGGAAGAGGTTTTAAGCAAACTACAGTATGGCTTGGATGGCTTGATTTTATTGACTACTGAAGAAGAAGCGCACATTTATGAGGAGTTAACAACGTATCAAGCAGCACAAGCCAAACAGCAACAACAGTATCAGCAAATAAGTGAGCAGATTCAGTGGTTAGAGGCGGTTGACGAGCTGCAAGGCAGGCTTGCCGCTTACCAAAGCGACTTAACTCAAGCTGAACAAGCAAAACAAGACTTCACCTCTGATGCGAAGCGCTTAGAGGCTGCGATAAAAGCGCTGGAGTTAGAGAGTCAGTTCGGTCAACTCAGTCGCAGTCGTGACACTGTGCAGCGCTTGTCCGACGAGCAGCAAACAGTAGCAGCAAAACTACCTACGCAACAGTCTGACTTACAGCAACTGCAAACTCAGCTTGACAGCATTGATCAAAACTATAAGCAGGCCCAACAAGCACTACAAGAGGGCTTGCCTAAAATCGCTAAAACCCGCGAGCTGGATGCAAGTATCAAGCAGCACAGCTATAGTCTAAATGATAGCCGCCAACGTCAAGAGTCGCTATCCGCTAATGTGCAGCGCTTAACGCAAGACATAACATCGCATCAAACCCTAGCTGCGCAAAGTGAGTCGCAGCTGGCGAGTACGGTAGAGTATCTAGAGACGCATAGCGAGCTTAATGATATCGATACTGACATAGCCACTTTTGAGAATAGCGGTCGCAGGCTTAAAACGTTACTGCAAGACAATATGACTCTAGCGGAGCAAAAAAAGGCTCTAGCGGAGCAAACCCAGCAGTACCAGCTAGACAAAGCCAAGCTTATATCACAGCAAGAGGCGCAAGAGACCTCAATTGCAGCGACTCAAAAACAATTTAATGAGTTACTACAGCAACAGCAGCAAGTGCTTGCGACCACATCATTGGCGGATCAGCGAGCTGAACAGCAGCAGATTGAACATATCATCAGTCAAATTGAGCCACTGCTATATAGCAATCAGCAGCTAAGCACGCTCACCTCTCAAATCAAAAACCTGCAATCATCGCAGCCTAGTATCAGTGACACCTTAGCGACTCTCAAAGCATCCATCGCTGATACTGAAGAAGCGATTAAAGTAGCCAAGGATAAGCGCCTAGAAAAGCAGACGCAGTTGACGCTACTCCAAAAAGTTGCGAGCCTTGAGCACTACATTGATGAGTTAGAAAACGGTCAGCCCTGCCCGCTTTGTGGCGCTTTAGAACATCCGAATGCGAATCGTACAACGGCAGATGGGCCTTCACAAATTTCAATCACTGAGCAGCAGCTCACCGACAGTAACTCAGTAATAGAAGATTTAGAGAGTGAGCTGTCACAGTATAAAATTGCCTTCGCGACTACGACCAATCAGTCGAAGGAGGAGCAACGGCATATAGTAGCCTTGATTGCTCAAGCCACTAAGCTTAGCGGCGATATTCAAGAGATGAGCAATAGCATAACGACTGACAATGAAAACTATAGTCATGCCATGTTAACTAACATCGAAGCGCTTAATGAGATTAGTCCGCTTATTGAAACGCTGAAACAGAGTCTACATTCTAAAACGGTAAACGCTGAACTCATTAATACGATCACTGAGCTATGCCATCAAGCCAAACAGCAATTGCTTGAATATAAAGAGAGAGTAAAAAAGTCTGTAACCGATTACGAGATTCTGAACGACTCCATAGCGAAGGTTGAAAAAGAATTAGCGCTTTTTGAGAAACAGCAGTATCAGCTGGCAAGCGAAATCAGCTTGCTCGATAATGATAATAAGCTCAATCAGCAAAGGCTTGATGGCTTGCAAGACAATACTAAAGCTCATTTTACCGAGCTACAAACACTTATCGCGGATGTGATCAGTATTATTAATAAATACACTGCTAGTCACTGGGCGTCTGAGCAAACTCAGCAAACAGGCCTTGAGATTCAGCTGTTACGATCGAGTATCGATGAGCAAACCGTATTAAATAATGTACAGATCGAGCAGCAGTTAGCGGTTCTGCGTCAGCATCGCACTCATATGCTGGAGTTAAAACAGAAATACAATCAAGAAAAGCAGCGGCAGCAAACCCTAACGACTGAGCTGAGTCGCTTAACTACTCAGATTGAGACCAAACAATCACAGTTAGATAAAGAGAGCACTGAGCTTGACGATTTAAGCCAGTCTATTGCCGAGCAGATAAAAGCTATCGCCGAATTACAGCAAGACAGACAAACCCTATTTGCTGATAAAAATGTCGATGCAGAGGAAGATCGGTTACGTTTAGACTTTGAACAAGCCAAAACCGCGCAGTCCTCGGTACAAAGGCACATCGATAGTGCTCAGCAGCTATTGCAAATAGCCAAGCAGCAGCAGACACGACTTTCAAGTGAGTTGTTGGCTGCAAAAAACACCTTAGAGGATCAAGAAGACATCTTTCAAGAGGCGCTAGCGAGCTCTGACTTTGCTATTGAGACGGACTTTGTCAGCGCGCGCCTATCGCAGCATGAGCGCAGCCACTTAAGCGAGCAGCAGCAGCAAATCGACTATCAGTTAAAGCAAGCAAAATCCCTACTGCAGCAGACCGAACAAGCACTTGCAGACAAACAAGATAATCCGCTCACCTTAAAGAGAAAAGACAGTCTGTTAGATGAGCAGCAGCAAGCACAAAGCGAGTCTAATCGACTAATAGAGTCGATCGGCGCGATGACGCAAAAGCTCAAAGATAACGAAGATAAAAAAGGCAGTCAGCAATCCCAGCTCAAAGCCATCGCTGAGCAAAAAAAGAATCTACAAGTTTGGCGTCAGTTAAATGAGCTGATAGGCTCGAGTAGCGGTAAAAAGTTCCGGGCGTTCGCGCAGGGCCTGACCTTTGATATTATGGTCAATCACGCCAACACCCAACTACACAAGATGAGTGATCGTTATTTGCTGGCGCGTGATGATAACAGTCCGCTTGAGCTCAATGTAATAGACAACTATCAAGGTGGCGAGATTCGCAGTACCAAGAATCTCTCAGGCGGAGAAGGCTTTATTATCAGTCTTGCTCTAGCCTTAGGTCTATCGAAGATGGCCAGTCAGAATATCCGCGTCGATTCATTGTTTTTGGATGAAGGTTTTGGTACGCTAGATGAAGAGTCGCTTGACATTGCGCTAGATACGCTAACAAGCTTGCAACAAGAAGGCAAGTTGATCGGCGTCATCTCTCATGTACAAGCGCTAAAAGAAAGGATTTTGACGCAGATTCAAGTCAAAAAACTATCCGGCGGTTTTAGCCAAATTACTGGCCAAGGCTGTTATCATATTGCAAGCTCCTAATAAAAAAGAGAATAAAATGGCTATGGTTATTAACAAAATTGCTCAGGTGTCTAGACCAATATCGCCAATAACGAAACCTCGCCATTTGCTACCGGTCACAGTTTTTGTAGTAGCTGCGATAGCAACGATGCTGATTTTTATCTCTTTATAAGCATCTGGTTGTAGTTCTCGTTAAATAACCAAACACTATTTATTAAAAAGCCACCGCTCATAAGCGGTGGCTTTTTTCTATACCATTGATGATTTGATTGTTTATTTACTGACTAGACTGCTCAGCTCGCTCATCAGCACTGACAGCGTGGACAGACTAATAACGCTATCATTGTTATCTAGCTTTTGCATCTCAGTTGTGACAGCGCTGAGTGCATTCTCATGACGTGACATCCACTCGTCAAAAGCGCCTTTGGCATCAGGCTCTGACAACAGCGCATTCATAAGCAGACGCAAACTACGTGTCAGCTCATTGACGAGCGCGTGGCGGGCACGGCGATCCCAGTAGTCTTGCTGCGGCAGAGTGGCGATATGATCCATCATCCAATCAAACTGTAGCACTTGATAAGCTTCAAAGTACAAGGATGCGATATCTTCTACTGAACGCTCATATTTTTCAGCGAGTAAGGCAGTATCTAAGGCATCAACATGATAAGGCAAGATAGCAAATAACGCCGCATCATTGTCCTCAAGGCCATCAGCGGTGAGGCTTTCCGTATCGTCTTGTAGATACTGAGCAAACTGCTGCTCAATAAAGCCGTTTGATTTGGTGAGCTGTGCGACGCTATTGCCAAAACGCTCGATCATATCAGCCACTTGCAGATCTTGTCCAAAGGCATTGATAAACCACACTACGCCGCCCTCTAAGGCATCACGTAAGCGCAGCTCAAGCTTTAATAACAGCTTGGCATCGACTTTATTATCAAGCGATTCAAGCAGTTGCCATACTGTTTTTACCTCGAACACTTCACGAGTAATCGCATAAGCACGAATGATAGTGGCGAGCGTCTGCCCTGTTTCTTCGAAGAGACGGAACAGTGCCTCGATACCCAAACGATTGACCACGCTGTTGGTCAGATAAGTGCTGATAATCTCGCGGTTTAGACGATGCTCTGTCATCTCATCGAAGAAACGTCCGACCAGCTCATCAGGGAAGTACTTACGCAACTCATTGACGAAATATGGCGCATCAGGCAAGTCCGATAATAGCAGATGATCATAGACCCACATTTTGCCATAAGCCATAACCACTGCTAGTTCAGGATTGGTCAGACCGGTATTGACTTTTTGCCGTTTGGCAATCTCTTCATCAGAGGGTAGATATTCAATCGCTCTATCAAGACGACCTTCAGACTCTAACAGCTGAATGAAGCGTTGATGATCACTCAGATTATCAGCGGCGCGTATTTGACTGAGCTCAAGCGCTTGTGGCTGAAGATAGTTTTGACGCAATACCAACTGCGCTACGGTATCAGTCATCGACTCTAACAGCTCGTTGCGCTGCTTTAAGGTCATATCGCCTTGCTCAACCACTTTACCGAGCAAGATTTTGATATTCACTTCATGATCCGAGCAGTTGACGCCGCCTGAGTTGTCGATAGCGTCAGTATAGATGCGCCCGCCCGTCTGCGCGTATTCGATACGTCCTTGCTGAGTGAAGCCTAAGTTACCGCCTTCACCGACTACTGCAGCGCGCAGCTCTCCGCCATCGACTCGCACGGCATCATTAGCGCGGTCGCCGACATCGGCATGACTCTCATTAGCGCTTTTGACATAAGTGCCGATACCGCCGTTCCAAATGAGATCGACTGGTGCTCGTAGTAAGGCACTGATAAAGTCATTAGGCGCTAAGCTATCGTCTTCAATAGCGAATATCGCTTTCATCTCAGGGGTGATGGCGATGGTTTTATCGGTACGCGCAAACACCCCGCCGCCGGCACTTATGAGCGACTTGTCGTAGTCATCCCAAGTCGAGCGCGGCGTATTAAATAAACGCTCTCGCTCGGCATAAGAGCTTTGGGGATCAGGGCTTGGATCGACAAAGATATGCAAGTGGTTAAAGGCGGCGACAAGCTTAGTATGTTTTGATTGCAGCATACCGTTACCGAAGACGTCACCACTCATATCACCGATACCAACTACCGTAAAGTCGTCGCGGTTTTGGATGTCTTGACCTAGCATACGGAAGTGGCGTTTGACCGACTCCCAGCCGCCGCGTGCCGTAATGCCCATTGCCTTGTGATCGTAACCGACTGAGCCGCCTGAAGCAAAAGCATCATCAAGCCAAAAGTTATATTCGCTAGATAGCGCGTTGGCGATATCAGAGAAGCTGGCGGTACCTTTATCAGCCGCCACTACTAAATACGGATCATCGTCATCATGACGAACAGTATTGGCTGGCGGGACAATTTGCCCATCAACGATGTTATCAGTGACGTCTAACATCCCGCGCAAAAAGGTCTGGTAGCAAGCGATACCCTCAGCTTGAAAAGCTTCGCGGCCATCTGCCATCGTTTTGGTCTTAACGATAAAGCCGCCTTTCGAGCCTACTGGTACGATAACTGCGTTTTTGACCATTTGGGCTTTGACCAGTCCAAGCACTTCAGTACGAAAATCCTCCATGCGATCCGACCAACGTAGACCGCCGCGGGCAACTTTACCGCCGCGTAGATGTACCGCCTCGACTCTTGGTGAATAGACAAATATCTCATACATCGGCTTCGGCTTCGGCAGATTAGGGATATCTGCCGCGAAAAACTTGAACGACACTCTATCTTTGCGTCCGCCCTCGCTATCGACCTGATAAAAGTTCGTACGAACCATAGCGTTGATTAAGTCTAAGTACCAACGCAGGATGCGATCTTCATCCAATCTATCAACTGCAGCCAAGTCCTCAAGGATGTTTTGCTGAATTTGCGCGGTTTTTTCCTTGCGGCTGTCCTCACTGTGCCTAGGATTCATACGCGCATCAAAGAGCTTAACTAAAGCGACACTGATAGCGTTATATTTGACGACGGTCTGCTGAATATAGCTGCTCGAGAATGGCGCTTTCGCCTGACGCATGTAACTTGAAAGCGCCCGTAAAACAACGACATCATAGGTATCTAACTCGGTAATGAGCACGAGCTCATTAAAGGGATCGCTCTCCACTCTCCCCGTCCATATTTGCTGCAGGCTATCTTCAAACTGATCGCGGACTACGCGCATATCGACGGTATCGACATGCTCGAGCGTCAGCTCATACTCTTGCATCCAGATTGGCTGCTCAGGTAGATCAAACTCATAAGTTTGAGCGGAGACTACCGATACACCAAAATTCTCTAGTACGGGTAATACCTTTGATAAAATAACAGGCTGCTGATGGCCATAAAGTTTTAGATGCAGCTGATTGCTGGCATCGCCAGTAGACTGATATAAATGCCAAATCATTGGCTCATCATCTGTCATGCTGATCAGACGCTGCAAGCGTTTAGTGTCCTCAACCGCGGTACGCGCATCAAAACGCTCTTGATAAGCAGCTGGTATAAACGCTAGAAATTGGCGCATGAGCGCATTGGCTTGTTGCTCACCGACGTTATCGAGTAGCATTTTTTGATAATGATCGCTCCATGACTGCATCAATCCGGTGAGCTCTGCTTCTAAATCGCTAGTATTAACCTCATTAACTTGTCCTGGGATTGTGCGAACATGCACATGAACGCGGGCATGATCGGATTCATTAAACTCAGTGGTAAACCCAGATGAGGTGCCACCATAAGCTTCTTTTAGCACATTTTGTACTTTAATCCGTAGCTCAGTATTGAACTTGTCTCTTGGAATATAGACTAGGCAAGAGACAAAGCGCTGATAGTGATCGACGCGGCTAAATAGACGTAGGCTCTTTTTATCTTGCAGTTGTGAGATGCCTGTCACCATCGGATACAGCTCTTCGACGCTGGCTTGAAACAAGTCGTCGCGCGGTAAGGTGTTGATGATATGAGTCATCTTATGATAGGCGTGACCGTCTTTAGGAATGGAGGTCATTGCCATGATTTTATTGGCTTTTTCGCGCAGTAGTGGAATGTTGTTGACTGTTAGTTGATACGCTTGTGAGGTCAATAGGCCGATGAAGCGGTACTCACCAATGAGTTTGCCTTGACTATCGAACTTATGAATACCCAAAAAATCCATATAGACCGGACGATGAACAGGTGAGACGTGGCTTGATTTTGATAGCATTAGTACCCTCGGGCCTGTTAGCAGCTTTTTGAGCTCTGTTGGCAATTGGCTAAAACTCTCCGACAAGCTATCTTCACTACTGCCGCGTAATAAGCCAAGGCCGCTGTTACCAATAGAGTATAGATTCAAATCCTCATTATTAACCTCATTCATCCCCTCTTTTTCTAAGCGATACTCTCGGTAGCCTAAAAATATAAAATTATCATCTAATATCCAATCCAAAAAGGCTTGAATCTCTTGCTGCGAGTAAAACACCTCAGGCAAAGTCTGTTTTGATAGCTCGTTTTTTATCTGCGTTAGGCGCTCATGCATGTGCTGCCAGTCGCCAACTACCGTATCTAGTGTATCCACCTTCTCTAGCAGCATTTGTTGTAGATCCGCCAATTCGCTATCGTCTTGATAAGCAATTTCGCATTGGATCAGTGATAGATGCGAGGTTGCGCTCTCAGTGGCGCTATCGATTTGAGTAATATGACCGTCGTCATCGCGCTCTACACTTATGATCGTATTGTAGGTGCGGTGTACGTTTATGCCTTGAGCCTCAAGACTCATCAAGATAGTATCCACCAGAAAGGGGCGATCATAGGCAACCATCTGAATGATGGTATGGGAGCTATGAAAATGCTGCTCTTCGGCAATAGGGTTTAGTATTTTTAATTGCGGTTTGTCACCTTTATAAGCCTTCAACAAGATAAAGTGGTGTAGTGCCATGCCGGCTAGATCGACATTGTCAATCTGATCAGCGATTTCGTGATGCAAAGTGCGATAGTAGCTTTGCATAAACGGCTCTACCAGTGACTTATCCTTTTGCACATAACTTGTGGCAATGTCACTGATTTGGCTAATATCCTCTTTACTGATACTCAAAGAGTTTGGCATAGCGTTTTCCTTATTATAGATTTTGTTTATCACGGTGTTTTTCGGTTTTATGTATTTTGAGCCAGTATGGTTGAATACGGCTAACGACTCAGAATGAGTAATGACGTTACTGTCTTTATTAAAGCGCTTATTTAGTGAAGTGTAACGCACCTATGCGCTCAGCTGTAGCGTTCAACATTATTTCATGCATTAAGCAGTCGTTAATAACCTTTGCTAATGAGACCACTGAGCTTAAAGTCAAGACTGAAAGATGAGCCAGTCACTACTTACTATTAGCGCTCAGCAGAGTTTATTTTTGCGTTCGCGGTGGGTTTTATACTCATAACAATTCATACAAATTATTTGTTAGAATACGCCATAGTAAATGAGGCGGGCTTGCAGAGTTATACATAAGCCATGATGCTTGATCGTCATTAAGAACTGACAATAACAACACTCAATAAACGCATTCAATAAACAACATAGTCGATTAAATCGATATAAAGGTGAAACGTATGATGAAGGTTTTGGTAATAGGTGCCGGTGGACGTGAGCATGCATTGGCTTGGCAGTGTGCCAAAGATAACAATGTTGAGACCGTTTATGTCGCACCAGGTAATGCAGGCACGGCGCTGGAGCCTAAATGCCAAAATATCGTTTTGGATAATAAAGACACTGATAATGAGCACAGCGCCGTTATAGAGTTTTGTCAATATAATGATATCGATATCGTCATCGTTGGCCCTGAGGCGCCTTTAGTGACTGGTATAATCGATGCTTGCCGCAAGGCAGGCGTGCAAGCTTGGGGGCCGACTGCTTATTGCGCGCAGCTAGAGGGCTCAAAGACCTTTGCCAAAGAGTTTATGCAAAACAACAATATTCCGACGGCAGCTTACCAAGGCTTCACGGATGCAGCCAGTGCCAAAGCTTATGTCGACGAACAAGGCGCGCCTATCGTTATCAAAGCCGATGGCCTTGCCGCAGGTAAAGGCGTTATCGTCGCTGAGACTACTGAGCAGGCCCATGTAGCTATTGATGATATGCTAGCTGATAATAAGTTTGGCGATGCCGGTAGCCGCGTGGTTATTGAGCAATTTTTGCAAGGCGAAGAAGCCAGCTTTATTTGTATGATTGATGGCGACAACATTTTGCCGATGGCCACTAGCCAAGATCATAAACGTGCCTTTGAAGGTGATACCGGCCCGAACACTGGTGGTATGGGCGCTTACTCTCCTGCACCGGTCGTCACCGATGAGGTCCATAACAAAGTTATAACGCAGGTCATTCAGCCGGTCGTTGATGCGATGAATGCCGCTGGCCACCCTTATACTGGTTTTTTATATGCAGGTTTAATGATTGATGATGCAGGCGACCCTTACGTCATTGAATTCAACTGCCGTTTTGGCGATCCAGAGACGCAGCCTATCCTGATGCGCTTGCAATCATCAATAGTAGATTTAGTGACAGCAGGGCTAGCAGGTCAGCTACCAAAAGAGGCGAATTGGGATGAGCGCCCTGCTCTAGGTATCGTTATCGCCTCAAAAGGCTATCCAGAAACGTCATCCAAAGGCGATGTAATATCAGGCCTACCTGAGCTTGACGATCAGCAGTCTGTAAAAGTATTTCATGCGGGGACTGATTTTACTAAAGAAGTAGAAAATTTAGATATCAATATCAATACTCAAAGTCATAGCGATAAAGAAATTGTCACGAATGGCGGTCGTGTTGTTTGTGTGACTTCGCTCGCTGATAGCATCTTAAATGCACAACAAGCAGCATTGAGCGTCGCAGGCGCTATTAGCTTTGAGGGTGCACATTATCGCCGTGATATTGGTTATCAAGCGATTGCTCGCGAAGACTAAAGCTAGCTCAAAATAAACAATAAATGCTTGCTGGGAAGTGGCCACACCCTTATTGTCGGCAAGGTTGTGCTGCTGTGATACAATTTTGTGCACTCGTAAGGTTTTTGACTTGCATTCATAGCGGCGCACCCACAAATCATTATTAACCTAGTGAATGATTATATTTATGGCAAATGATGTGTATAAACCTACTAATAATAAGCAGTCAATTGATAACCTAAAAACCTCTGGGTTTGAGCGTCGGATGTCTATTGCTAAGACTTCTTTGAATATTGGTCGCCGCTGGGCAGGTAATAGTGTGTCTGGCATGTTTTTGGGTAAAGAAGCTCGCTCGGCGCGCAACCAAGTGTTTATGGAAGCACAAGCTAACTATGTGGCAGAAGAGCTTGGTAAGCTTAAGGGTTCAGTAGTCAAGATCGGACAGATGCTAGCTTTGTATGGTGAGCATATTCTACCTCCTGAGATTACTCGCGCGCTACAAACCTTAAACGACGATACAGCAACCTTAGCATGGCCAGGAATTGAGCTAACTTTACGCCGTACTTTAGGCGAAAAGTTCAATGAGCTTGATATCGATCAAGTGCCTATTGGTACCGCTTCCCTCGCCCAAGTACATCGCGCTACCATAAAAGCGACTGGCGAAGAGGTGGTATTAAAGATTCAGTATCCAGGCGTTGCCGATGCTATCGACTCAGACTTAGCGCTATTCAAACGCTTGCTAAAAGTGAGTAATGCCGTACCGCAAACTCGTGCTTTAGATACTTGGTTTGAAGAGATTCGAGATCTACTGCACGTTGAGGTTGATTATAATATCGAAGCGGCGACCACTGAGCGTTTTTATGGGCGGCTACAAGATGACCCGCGTTATGCTGTGCCTAAGATATACCGCGACTTCTCAAGTCAGCGCTTATTATGTATGTCTTATGAGTCCGGCGTTCCAGTGACTTCTGTACGACTAAAAGAGTTATCTGCTGAGCGGCGTAATGCTATAGGCCAAGCAGCTATCGAGATTATGATGCAAGAGATATTTGTATGGGGCGAGATGCAAACCGACCCGAACTTTGGCAATTATCTAGTACGCATTAGCGATAGCATGGATGAGCCTGATAAGCTGGTACTGCTCGACTTTGGAGCCATTCGCCAGTTCGATTATGAGCTATTAACGATTGCTCATGGCTTATTAAAGGCGGGTTATTATCATGATCACCAAGCGATGATGAACGCTATGACAGGCTATGAGTTCTTTGATACCATGAGCCAAAAAGTCAGCTCTGATATTGCTAATATATTTTTATTAGCTACCGAGCCCTTTAGCGATACGGCAAGTAATCCAGACATCCCTACTAAAGTCTTAGATGATAATCAGCGCTATATTTGGTCCAACAGTAAGCTACACTCGCGCATCTCTGCCGCCGCTACTACTGCTATGCAGTCTTTTGAGTTTAATTTGCCACCCAAAGAGTTTATGTTTATTAGCCGTAAGTTTATTGGTGCTTATACTTTTTTAACGGTTTTGGATGCTCATACTGATTCTGATAAACTGGTTAAGCCATTTTTATAGTGCAAAAATAAGCCAGATTTTTGACCGCCCTTTTTTTAGGGGCGGTTTTTTAAGATTTATTATTATTTGCTTAGGCTATTTTATATCTACAATCTATGTGTGACAGCCTCTCCATTGACGCTATCTCTGCTTTTTTCGCCCCCTTTGTGCTAATAAAGTTAGCTCACTTGCCAAGTATCGAACCTAGTTTGATAACCCTTAGGCTTAACCATAGTCAACTGCCAACACGTCTCTTTACGAGCTAGATATTTGATCTCAAAATGCGTACGCTGACTGTTTGCCGGAACCTCTGCTCTTGTGTTGGGTAGACACCACAGCGTGCCGGCCTGCTCTTGTGCATTGGCCATGTACTGCTCTATATTAGTTGCTAACACAATCTTGCCATCGGTTTGCAAGCGTGATAGTAAGAACTCAAAGAACGGCATATTTAACCACTGCTGATTAGGGTTATGCTGCTCAGGATTGGGATAGAGTAAGTATATTTGACTGATACTGTTAGGGGCTATTGCTTGCACTATCCAAGCGATTGCGTCGGCGTGGACAGGAGTAAGGTTTGCTAACTGCTGCGTCTCAGCTATTTTAGAGAAAGCCTCAAACTTATTACGCGTACGTTCAATGGCAATCAAATGTTTATCAGGGTTTTTCTTAGCAAAGCTTAGCGCGTGCATACCCTTCCCTGCCCCGATTTCGATAACGATAGGTGGGCTACTCTTTTGCTTGTTGGTTAGTATCTCAGGTATAACAAAGTTACGCGGTTTTGATAATTTTGTAGGCTGGAAGGGTCTGCTTTGTTTATGTGATAAATGTTTTTCGTTAGTCATTATTTTCTCTTTGTGCGTGATGTATATTTTTCATAATTTCTTTTTTGCTTAGGCTATTTGAGTTCGCTGTATTATGTTATTTCTTGCTTGATTTCTCTTTAGGTTTTTTGCCTCTATTTTTGGCATTTGCGCCTTAGTCTGCGTTGTCTTTTATAAAGCACATGCTATTATAACGGCTGTTATTTATTAAAATCTAAAAAGTTGCCCTGTGCTTATGACTGACACGACTGACACTACCCCACCAAAAAGCTATCCTTGCCCGCGCTGCGGCACCCTCACAGCTTGGCAAGATAATAAATCCAAGCCTTTTTGTAGTGAGCGCTGTAAGCTCATTGACTTAGGCGCTTGGGCCAGTGAAGAATACACTTTACCCGCTGAGTCCACTCCATTTTCTGATGAATTATAACGCTAACGTTTTGTGGTCAGTATGGTAGCACCTAACAATTGAGCCCATTATTATAACAAATCACCCCAGAACCTACCCTCTCACATTTATATTTTAAGGATGTCCGTATGTCAGCGACTTATCTGATGCCTACCTATAATCGTCAACCGATAAGCTTTATGCGCGGGTCAGGCAGTTGGCTCTATACAAAGGACGATACCCCTTATTTAGATGCGCTGACCGGTATTGCCGTTTGTGGTTTAGGCCATTGTCACCCAAAAGTCACCGAAGCCATTCAGCAGCAAGCCGCCACTTTGATGCATACCAGTAACCTATTCGGTATCGATTGGCAAGAGCGCGCGGGTGAAGCGCTGTGTACAGCGGCGCAGATGGATAGCGTGTTCTTTGCTAATAGTGGCGCTGAGGCTAATGAAGCGGCACTGAAAATGGCACGACTTTATGCACATAATAAAGGCTTTAAACGCCCTAAAGTTATCGTCATGGAACACTCCTTTCATGGTCGTACCTTACTATCTTTGTCTGCCACAGCTAATCCAAAGGCACGTGAAGGCTTCTTTACTTTAGATGAGGACTTCATCCGGTTGCCGTTTGGTGATATCGAAGCTATCAGACAAGCCGCTAGCGACAATGACGAGATTTGCGCTATCTTGGTAGAGCCCATTCAAGGTGAAGGCGGCCTTAATACTGCGGCTAACGGCTTTACTTATCTAGAAGAGCTGCAAGCGGTATGTGACGCTCACGATTGGCTCTTTATGCTCGACGAAGTACAAACAGGTAATGGCCGTACTGGCAAATATTTTGCTTATCAGCACAGTAAAGCGCGTCCTGACGTATTAACCACAGCGAAAGGCTTAGGCAATGGTTTTCCGGTAGGTGCTTGCTTGGTACGTGGCCGAGCTAAAGACTTATTCGGTGCAGGCAGCCATGGCTCTACTTACGGCGGTACTCCGCTAGCAAGCCGCGTCGTCCATAGCGTGTACGAGGTGTTATCTGATAGCGGCGTAATGGACAACGCTGTGTTTGAAGGTCAGTTTATTCGCGACAGCTTAGCTAGTGAGTTGCAGCAATACGGTGTTACCACGCGCGGCGCCGGCACGATGATCGGTATCGTTTTGCCAGAAGATACGGATTGTAGTCAACTGGTTAATCTTGCTCGCGATGAGCAGCAGCTTATCATCAACGTCACTGGCGGTCATGTCATTCGTTTACTGCCGCCACTCAACATCAGCCGTTGTGAAAGCACGCAAGTGGTTGAGCGTCTGCATAATTTATTAAAACCGCGACTTTAACGCTAAGCTTTTATTGAAACCTTAAAAAACAGAATTAAAAAAAAGCCTTTAGATGACATAGCTCTAAAGGCTTTTTAACTCTATAAGCGTACTAATTAAACGAGATGGCATAGTTAAAATGATAAGCCATTCAAAGCCTATTAACTGGCATGAAAGTACTTTTTTAATACCTCTAAGCAGCGAGTAATTTTGGCAGGCTGCTGTTCGCGATTCAAGGTCACCGCGTACAGTACAAAACTTGGTAATTGATAGCCAGTTAATACTTCTACTAAGTTACCGTTTTCAAGCTCACGCTTAACATCCATCTCCATAATTCTGATGATACCATGACCCTCTTTTGCCAAAGTTAGTGCCATAAAAACGTTATTGGTATGAATACGCGAGTCCATTTTGATACGCGTTTTTTTACTGGTTTCTGTTTTTGATAGCTCAACATAGCTTGCATCTTGCATAATATCGATACAGATGAGCTGATGATCGGCTAAATCTTTTGGGCTCTCTATTTTTTTGTGCTGACGCAAGTATTGCGGTGAGGCCACTAGTAGCTGACGCACATCTGATAAAGGGTGACTGCTCAGCGCAGAGTTATCGATACTTGGGCTCATACGCACAGCGATATCGATGCGCTCATCAATCATATCCACATAGCGGTTATCTGCTAGATAGGTAATACTCAAATCATCGTGAGCTGCCATCCAAGTCGATAACGCCGGCAATATATGGTGCACGCCAAGCTCAGGCGTGGTCGCAATACGCAAGCTACCAGCCAGCTCATCGCGTAATTGATTGACCTTGATACGGCCTTGCTCAGCGGCACTCACGACATCTTTTGCTGACTCGTAAAAGCTCTCGCCCGCCTCCGTTAAGCTCAGCTTACGAGTAGATCGATGTAGTAGCACTACGCCCAGCTCATTTTCCAAAGAACGTATCTGTTGGCTGACGGCACTAGTGGTAATCCCAAGCTCCCGAGCTGAACCACTAAAAGAGCCGTGCTCGACCACACTCGCGAACACAGCCATACCGCGCAAATTATCTAACATATTGTCACCTAAACTCTTTTTTAATTTTTAATATAACTTAACCATTATAACTAATTAAAAAAACTTTACCTATCTTTAATATATCTAAAGCGTACACTTAATGAGTCGCATATTTTGATAATATGCTATATATCGATAAAATAGCATTTAGCACATTGACTAAGTTATCTTTATTTATTGAGCTTGTCTCTTGATGAGAATCATATCAGTGTATCTTCCAACTTAGGTGAGCTTCACCTTACCCATTTTGCCTTCGCCGCGCTCAGTCAAATAGCGCATCACTGGCGACGCTAATAGTAGCTCTTGTGCGCTTTGTGCTGCTTGCTCCAGTCGTAACTTCTGGCGACTTTCAGGCGTCTTGTCTGCAGTTTTCTGGGCACTATCGTCTATCTCTAAACTGATATCTGCTTGCGTAAACTGTTGTTTCAACGTCGCCGCCAGCTGCTGAAAAGTAGCTTGCAAATGCTTACTATCAATACTAGTCACAAAAGCAGATGGACCATCACACAGACCCGTCATCATACCTTGACGAGCTAAAGCGAGCTCATCTGAGGCTAGAATACCCTCTTCGCGCGCCGTCTGTAACCAGTAGTCCCACTTCTCAGGCGTCCACTCGCCGACTAATTCTTGCGGTGCACAGCGCAATAATGCTCTAGGATCATCGACTGCTAAATGAGAGGAATGTTGAATATTTTGCGAGCTGGTTTGTTGTAAGCCTTCAGTAGCTTCAAGATTAGCGCTAGGCTGTAGCTGGGCAGCAGCCTGACTCTCTTTTTCAGCAGCAGTTACTGACGAATCACTAATCTCAACCGCTGCGTTATCGAACCCTTGTTCCTGATCATGTGTTGATTGAATTTCAGGTTCAGGTTCAGGTTCAGGTTCAGGTTCAGGTTCAGGTTCAGGTTCAGGTTCAGGTTCAGGTTCAGGTTCAGGTTCAG
>NZ_JBEOPC010000038.1:0-31106 GCF_040309765.1 Psychrobacter sp. TB20-MNA-CIBAN-0197 | reverse complement strand
CATCGGTATTCCTCCAGATCTCTACGCATTTCACCGCTACACCTGGAATTCTACCTTCCTCTCACCTATTCTAGCCTGACAGTATCAGATGCAGTTCCCAGGTTAAGCCCGGGGATTTCACATCTGACTTATCAAGCCACCTACGCTCGCTTTACGCCCAGTAATTCCGATTAACGCTTGCACCCTCTGTATTACCGCGGCTGCTGGCACAGAGTTAGCCGGTGCTTATTCTGCAGCTAATGTCATCGCTAACGGGTATTAACCGTTAGGTCTTCTTCACTGCTTAAAGTGCTTTACAACCAAAAGGCCTTCTTCACACACGCGGCATGGCTGGATCAGGGTTGCCCCCATTGTCCAATATTCCCCACTGCTGCCTCCCGTAGGAGTCCGGGCCGTGTCTCAGTCCCGGTGTGGCTGATCATCCTCTCAGACCAGCTACAGATCGTCGCCTTGGTAGGCCTTTACCCCACCAACTAGCTAATCCGACTTAGGCTCATCTAATAGCGAGAGCAACAAGTTGCCCCCTTTCTCCCGTAGGACGTATGCGGTATTAATTCGAGTTTCCCCGAGCTATCCCCCACTACTAGGTAGATTCCTAAGTGTTACTCACCCGTCCGCCGCTCGACGCCTGGGAGCAAGCTCCCATCGTTTCCGCTCGACTTGCATGTGTTAAGCCTGCCGCCAGCGTTCAATCTGAGCCATGATCAAACTCTTCAGTTTAATCTTGCTTGAAGTCTTCACTATAAATAGTAAGACGACTTCTAATCTTGGCTCATTTAATCTGGCAAATCGCTAAAAATTATGTTCGTAATGAATTAACTTTGAGTTTTTCTGCTGATTAAATGATAATTTTTATAGTTAGAATAAACTCCGAAAAGAAGTTCAAACCAACTTTATTTTTAGCATTCTTATCTCAGCAAAAATCCACACAAGTTGTTCTTTAGTTCTGATTTTAAATAGTGTCTCTTTACTGTCGTCCAGTTAAAGAGTTATAAACTAATAACTAAGCAATGTGCTTATTGTTATTAGCGAGCTGACTATCATATCATGTTAATTATGTTTGTCAAGCTTTTTTATAATTTGTTTCAGTAAGTTAAGAGGCTGATTTGACTAAGTTATTTAGTCTCTATCTCGCCCTATCCCTTAATGAGGTGCGTATTATAGACGGTTTAAATAAGTTGTCAAGAGATAAATTATTTTATTTTAAATTAATTTAGTAGGCTGGATCATTACTTAATAGCTACGCTATTAATGTGTTAGTCAGTGGTAAACCACTTTCTGATCCGCCTTCCCTTTCGACTGGGTGGCATTATACGCGCTTTGCTCTGTCCGTCAAGCTTAAATTTGGGTTTATTTTGGTTTGGTTTAAGTCTATCGGCTAAGTGTTATTGATTTCAACAGCTTAGCACTAGAATTAACTCTATCTATTATCAAGATATAGTATTAGTAGACCTAGCACAATAGTAATAGGCCTACTTATTCCTCAGTCAATACAGTCTTACTTAATCGAAGGTATAGCTTATACCGACATTACTACCATTTAGTGGTCTTTAAGAATGCTACTACAAATAGCATCTTACTTATATAGAACATTAAATTTTATCGTGACTAGTTACCCCAGTATTAGTACTCACTGAATTACTATACCTACTACCTGATTTGGCAACCTCCTTCACTGCTATATAACAGTCTGTAGTACGGTTAGAGAGGACACGATAAATATGGTTTAGCATAATAAATTCCTTTTTATTGCCTTTCCTTTGTTACTAAAGCTGCTACACTATCTATGACATGTCAAAAAATGTTTAATTATAAATATATTCGTTAACTTGAATATATTAAAGTAATTTTTTCAAACGCTAATTAAATAATATGTTATTAACTGTAAGTTAGAAATTTTTATGAAGTGCAGGATAAGTGTATTAATCATAGCGAACGCTAGGTAAATATAGACAAAGCAGCTAATGGATAAAGTACATGAAAACAAGAAAAATTGTCTTATTGGTGGATGATCATGCTCTATTTAGGGCGGGGCTGCGTCTCATTCTGAAGAATAAAATAGACGCTGACATTATCGAAATTGAGAAAATCAGCGATGTGACAAGTCTTACAGAAGAAGTCGATGTAATATTACTAGATATTTGTCTGCCAGGGCTCAATGGCATCGACGGTATGACTATTCTGCAACAGCGCTGGCCTAAAGCGCGTATTATGCTTTTGTCTGCTACGAATAATCATGAAGAGATCAATAGAGCATTAGAGCTAGGTGCTTGTTGTTTTTTGCATAAAAATTCTAACTCCACTCTCATTTGTAATACAGTACAGTCACTATTAATGAGCCGCTTACCAAGTAAAAGCGAATCTTTCCAAACACCGCACTCTCCTATCGTTACTCAAGCAAAAACTTTGCTAAGCACTCGGCTATTAGAAGTATTAGCGCTTATGGCAGAAGGTCATAGCAATAAATATATCGCTGATAAGCTGTCTTTAAGTGAAAACACAGTGCGTAATCATATCGCCACCTTGATGGATCATTTCGAAGTCCACAACCGCACCAAAATCATTATTGCCGCTCAACAAGCCGGTTATCTCGCTAGGCCAGAATGAACATAGCTTTTTGGACATAAGGGTCTTTGCAAGAGTTTTATATAGCACTGATATGGATTATTGACTATGTATAACGACGATATCGAAACTCTTCCTAGCATAATCCCGAGCACCTATAATCATAAATTAGTTTTAGCCGCGCAGATTAGACTGCTGCTTAGGAGCTTACCTTTAACACTCTTAGGCATTATTTTTATCAGTCTTTGTTTTTTTGCGACTATGTTTGTCACTTATGATTTGAGTGAAAATCAGCAGACGTTAAATACTATTTGGATGATATATCATACGATAATCGTAGGCGTACTCTGGCTTTGTGTGAGACTTATCCTTAGTAAGCCTAATACGTTAGATGTTGAATTTTTGAAGAGAGTATTTGCAGTTTTGATTCTGTTTTTTTCTGCAGTAATGGTTGTTTGCCTACCTATATTTATCGCTATGCTGCAGCGTGTGCCTATGATGGAGATCAATGCGGCCAAACTACTGATTGTCACTTGGACATTTTTTCATTTTATTATTCTTTATATCTGTTGGTCGAGCTGGCAAAAAATTAGAGCTTTAGCACAGCAAACCACAGATGAAAACACAAATGATAGTACCAAACCAAAACAAAGCACGACTTTAAATAGCCTTGACTATCAATTACCTGATAATTATGTCAGCTCTTTTTTTACTTTGACTTATGAGGTGCCGCAGTCCACCTCTAAAAATAACGATCATTACTTAGCGCATTATGCGGTCTATAGCGTTCTTTTTATTTGCACTTTGGCAATTGCTTGTCTTTGGGCGCTTGCTATTGGCAAAGCCTTTATGACCAATATTGAGAACTCCACGCAAGTTATTATACTGCTAGGGTTGCATTTGGGTATTATGAGCGGAGGAATCTCAAGCTTAGCTATATTTTGGCGCGTCTACATTGCTTATGTATTACCGAGTGTGTTCATGTGGGTGTTGTTACTCGCCTATATAGACGGGGCCGAGTTTAGTATTTTAGGGCTTGCCGTTATAGGTCTGCTGTTTTTCAATATTTTCTTTGCCAAGCATACCTCTATCAATACGCTAAAAGCTATCTTGATCTATTTAGAAAACAATAACCTAGTAGCGCAGCTACAGATAAAGACTCGAGAAATAGAAAAAGTCAGTTCAGCCAAAACTCAGTTTTTGGCGGCAGCCAGCCACGATCTGCGTCAGCCAATACAAGCCTTAAGCTTATTTATTGAAGCGCTTAAGGATACTAATCTTGATAGTCAGCAAGCACAAATCGTAAATTACGCCAGCTCTGCTAGCCAATCGAGTCGTGAGATGCTCAATTCGGTGTTGGATTACGCGCATTTAGAAAGTGGCGCGATGACTCCTCATTTTGTTGCAACTGAGCTCAATAGTATTCTGCAAAACTTGGTCGATGAGTTTAGTATACAAGCCCAGCATAAGCAGCTGTCTTTACGCCTCAAACCTACTACTCTGTGTGTCATGACCGATCCTATCATGCTGGCACTGATATTAAGAAACTTAATCAGCAACGCCATACGCTATACCAATAAAGGCAGTGTGTTGATTGGTGTGCGTAAATTATCTACAAATCACTCCTCTTTGACGCTAGAGTACTGCCGTATCAGTGTATGGGACACAGGGAGCGGCCTAACGCCGCAAGAGATTGAGCAGGCATTTAAGTCTTTTCATCAAATAGAGCGTAATAATGTGACAAATCAAGGATTAGGACTTGGGCTGGCTATCGTCAAAGGTATGACTGAGTTATTAAAAGCAGATCTAGAGGTAAAGTCTACGCTGCACCAAGGATCCCAGTTCTCTATCGTGCTGCCTATCTGCGAAAAAGATGATGAAAACATCTTCTATAGCAATACTGCCGTCAATCATCTGTCAGGAAAGACGGTATTAGTAGTCGATGACGACAATATTTTGCTCAAATCAATGCAACTGTTATTGGAGGTTTGGGGCTGTAAGACTGTTGCTGCACAAACCGTAGCACAAGCGCTCACAGCTTTTAAGGTGCATCAACCTGATATTGTCATCTCTGATTATCGCTTAGCTGACAAAGAAACTGGCGAGGAGGTCATTATCGCTATTCAAAACGCTAGCAGTACTGCTCTTTGCCACTCAGCGTCCTTTATTCTACTAACCGCCAATACTTCACCTAAGCTCCTCAAAGCGACAAAAGCGGTCAATCCAACTATCCTACATAAACCTATAGACCCGCTTATTTTACGTCACCACTTACAACAACTCGCAGCAAAGGCGCTATAGAACAAACTATCGTTATCAGCCTATATAAGAAAAAGCCGCCTACTAAGCAAGCGGCTTTTGATCCATAGGTAACGGGATTTGTAATACGATATCGTTTTTAGAGCTTCGCTTTTATCGTCGTTACTATACCTGATAACGCGTAGATAACGCCGATAGCTAAGATACCAACAGGAATATCATAAATAAGAATACTTAGAACTAGAACGGCAACGATCAAAGCGACAAAAGGCACTTTCTTTTTATCGAACTCTTTAAAGCTATAGTACTTAACATTACTGACCATCAGCAAACCACAAATCACCACCCAAGCGGCGAACAAAATCATAATTAAGGTGTCATATTGACCCACCCATTCATTGTGGTCAATGGCAACCATGACGGCTGCGGTGACTAAGATCGCCGCTAAAGGACTAGCAAGGCCCACAAAGTACTTTTTATCGACGATGCCCACTTGCACGTTAAAACGCGCCAAACGAAACGCGCCGCAAGCCGTAAAGACAAAAGCACAGCCTAAACCAATACGGCCTAAAGGCTCTAGGGCAAAGCTATAGACCAAAATCGCAGGCGCGATACCGAAAGCCAACAGGTCAGCTAAAGAGTCATACTGCTCACCGAACGGGCTTTGCGCGTTGAGCATACGCGCTACTCGTCCATCGGCACCATCCAAGATAGCTGATAAAAATATCGCTAAAGCGGCTTTATAAAACTCGCCACTGGTGCTCGCTAAAATCGAATAAAAGCCAGACAACAACGACAAGGTGGTAATCAAATTGGGGGCCAAATAGACACCGCGACTCACTACTTGCTGACCCTCGGCACCTTCTGCCTCAATGACTTCAAAGGTGAGGCCTTCATAATCGTCATTATCTGCTAAGCGAATGTTAAACTCATGCTCGTCGAGATAAGGCGGCTGCGTGGCGGCACTATCACTAATATGACCTAAATTATCATTGAGCGGCAGCTCAGCTGATTTTTCAGTAACACCAGTAGCTTGATTATCGATAATTTCGTCTTTATTACTAATGCCGTTCTCCATACTCATAACCTATCCTTATTCGCCGACCAGCCAGCGTACATTGGTCGCGCTATCAGGGGTCATGTTTGGTGCATCAGCAACTTTAAGCGCAGGCTGTAAAAAGCGTAATATCTCGCGCGCATGATTATCAAACTGCCAAGGCGGATTAATAACCAACATACCGGTACCATTTAGACCAACGGCCACATCGTTTGGATAGATATTAAGCTCACAGATAAGCTGGCGCCTAATATCGGTACGTTTGAGCTTTTTGTAGAATAGCTCAACCGCGTCAATATTCTTAATCGGGAACCACAGCGCATAAGTTCCTTGTGGCCATTTGTTATAGGCAGCTACTAGTAGATCGATGAGACGAGTGAAGTCCTTGTGCTCTTGCTCATAAGGCGGATCAAGAAATATCAGGCCGCGTTTCTCTTTTGGCGGTACAACTGCTGTAATGCCCTCGAATGCATCGCGATGATGAATACCAATCGGTAGCTTATGCAGCTGATAGTTCAGTGCATCGTACTCACTTGCCTTAGCTTCAAAAGCCTCACCGCGCACGCTACTATCTGGCTTTTCAATCGAGGTTTTTTCGATATGATGAGCAATCCACCAAGGCGAACCTGGATAGACTTTATTGTCATAGGTAAAACGCGCTTGCTTGATGCCTTCCATATAGTCTTTGACGGCAGTAGGCGCTTTTTCCATATCTAAGTTTTCAGCTTTTAATAACGCTTGGATACCGCCTTTGGCTTCCTCTGTTTTACGCGACTCTTCGCTTGCCAGCGAATAAAGGCCTCGACCACCGTAAGCATCGAGAGCATAAAAAGGTTTGTTTTTTTGGCTTAATTGATTGAGCAGTTGCACAAGCAAAATATGTTTCACCACATCGGCGAAGTTACCCGCGTGGTAGGCATGTTTATAGTTCATAGTCTCAAAAGTTTAAATAACAAGAATTGCATCTATGGTAGCATAGGAAGCCTAAAAGATAACGTGGGTTTTGGTAATTAGACGTTGATTGAACGTTGATAAGCGCTAATAGCACTTTAGTAATTCGTAAAGAGTGACGGTACAATATGGCAATGATTACTAGCAATCTTAAGATAACGCCCCTCGCGGTTGATAAGCCTATAGGCATGGATAATCCGCCGCAGCTTACGCCAGATGATAAACAAGGCGCAAGCACTGATGGCTTAACCCAACGCCTCTTGCAACTGTCTGACTTTGAGGTCGACTGGGCGCATAGACTCAGCGATAGCGCGCTTGATAAACTGGTTGCGGATGGATGGATGGTACTCGATGATGTTTTTGCAGATAAAGCCTTGCTTGCCTTGCAGGCGGAAAGTGGCTTTATTGACTACCGTGAAGCTGAGCTTACCGCTGGCATTCGGGTAAGCAATATTCGCGGTGATAACATTCGCTGGATCACCAAGGACTTCTTTGCTGGGTTTTATTACCTACAGGCTATCAATGCGCTATCGGCTCTATTGAACCGGACGCTATTTACTGGTATTCGTCATAGTGAGGCGCATTATGCCTGCTATCCACCTGGCTTTGGCTATAAGTGGCACAGTGACAACCCGGCAGGCCGTGATGAGCGCGTGATATCTGCGGTATTTTATCTCAACGACGACTGGGAAGAGATAGACGGCGGCGCGGTTGAAATTGTGGATAATCACAGCGTCCATCATGAAGTCATGCCGCTTGCCAATCGCTTAATTATCTTCAATAGCGACCTACAACATCAAGTGCAAACCGCCCATCGTCAGCGCTATTCTATTGCCACGTGGATGCGCCGTGACGGTTTAGTGCCTTTTGTTGAGGAAGGTTAGTTATCCGTTGAATTGTTTATTCTAATAAAATTACTTTTAGTACAAGGTTTCTTATGTCAGACAATAATAACAAAAACGTCTTAGCGCAAAACCATCAACAAGCCACGCTAGATCTGAGCATTGAGCTACTTGAGCGTCCTTCAGTCACGCCAGATGATGATGGCTGCCAAGATATATTGTCAGCGCGATTAGAGCAAGCAGGCTTTGACTGTGAGTTTATGTACTTCGGTGATAGAGACAAAACAGGCGAGCATGCTGAGGTCAAAAACTTATGGGCACGGCGCGGCGCGGCTAATCCCGTGATTTGCTTCGCCGGTCACACCGATGTCGTACCAACTGGTGATGTGAATCATTGGACCTATCCACCCTTTACGCCAACTATAGCGGATGGCTATCTATGGGCGCGCGGTGCCGCTGATATGAAAACCGGCATCGCGGCTTTTACCATTGCAAGCGAGCGTTTTGTCGCGAGTCACCCTGAGCATAAAGGCTCAATAGCTATGCTGATTACCTCAGATGAAGAAGGCCCCTCAATCAATGGTACGGTGAAGGTTATCGAAACCTTGGAAGCTCGCGATGAAAAAATAACTTACTGCCTAGTCGGTGAACCTTCAAGTACCAATACCCTCGGCGATATTATCAAAAACGGCAGGCGTGGCTCGTTAGGAGCAGAGCTGACGGTCACAGGTAAACAAGGTCACGTCGCCTACCCGCATTTGGCTAGTAATCCGATTCATGCGGCAATGGCAGCACTAAGCGATCTGACTGCTGCTGAATGGGACTCTGGTAACGACTACTTCCCTGCCACTTCCTTGCAAATCTCTAATATCAACAGTGGTACGGGCGCGACCAACGTCATTCCTGAAACACTAGAAGCTGTATTCAACTTTCGTTTTTCGACTGAAACGACTGAGGAAGAACTCAAAGAAAAAACCCATGCGATATTTGACAAGCATTTTGCTAATAGTGACGCCAGTTATGATATTCATTGGAAATTATCCGGCAATCCGTTCTTAACGCCCGAAGGTAAACTGGTTTCCGCTTGTCAAAATGCGATCAAGTCAGTAACTGGTACTGATACTACGCTTTCTACTTCGGGCGGGACATCCGACGGCCGCTTTATTGCTCCTACTGGCGCGCAAGTGGTTGAGCTTGGCGTGCGTAATGCCACTATTCATCAAGTTGATGAAAAGGTCGAAGTCGATGACTTAGGAAAACTGGCGCAGATATATGAAGGAATATTAGAGAACTTATTGCTAGATTAACTGTGTAAATAGAATTGAAAAATAAAGAAGCACCAGTAACCAATTGCTGGTGCTTTTTGTTAGCTGATGATTTATTTTCACTTAATGCCGATATAGAGATCCAGCTGCCCGTATTCTAAATTACCACCGATATAATGCTCAAAATCGACATTATAAGTGCGCGTGTGTTCGCAGTCTGGGTTATGGAAGTACTCCCATGCTTTCTCCCACGCATTCATCACTGTATTGGGCATTCTACCCTCTTCGGTAAACACTAAATACTTACCTGCAGGGATAGTCACCGTAATGACATCACTACCATGAGCGGCACTTAAAATATTCTCAGGGCTAAGAACGTTACTGTCTTTGCTATCTTTACTGCTCTCTTCGCTGCGCTTATTACTTTCGCTACTGTCCTGCCCTGCTGTCTGCTCGCTCTCTACTTTCCAACTAGCGACCACATCGAAGGCACCGACTAGATCCTCGCTCTCATAGTTATGAAAAACGCCATAAATATCCTCACCCTCGTCCAGGTGACTGACATGGTTTTGATAAAACTTTTGCCATAAACGGCCAAGTTTCGCGGTCTCAAAACTAATTTCAGCATTATTAGTAGTACGCACGCTAATGCCTTTACAAACTATCGCCTCCGATAGCTCTTTGACTTGTGAGCTCATAGTGTTTCCTGATGCATATTAAAGAGTTGATTACCAATACTTTGCAAGTAAAGTCAACTTAATCGGCTTCATCTATCCAGTTCATCTGAATCGCTTCCAAGATGCCTTCATTTGAGCGCTGCGGATCATCATCAAAGCCTTCTAATTCCGTCACCCAGCGATGCAAATCGGTAAAGCGTATGTACTGCGGATCAGTCTCTGGAAATTTTTCATAAAGCTCGATTGCGATATCTAAGCTGTCGGTCCATTTTAATTTTTGTGGCGTCATAACGGTACCTTTTTTTAGTCGTTTTAGAAATAGTAGTGTCGCCTTAGTATTGGCGATTTGATAGGCTCTATCCTACCAAAATTCAGCAAATGATTATAGCCAAGTTGTTTTACCCTGTTATTGTCAGTACGCTTTCTTCGTGCTGTTTTTGACATTATCTATGCTGACTTGGCCGACTTAACCGCGACTTGGTGCTGATTCCAACTATCAATGACATCGCTTAGTTTCTTACCATTCATATCTAGCACACTTGACTCGCATTTATTGCCTTGCTTATCTTTTAGTACAAACTTGGTCATCCCAACGCCCATCAGTTGGCTTTTGACAAAAAAGCGGCTTTCAAAGTAGATATACTTGTTATCCCAGCCGGCAAGTACACTACTGACCGTCATTTTATCCAAAAACTTAATCTCTTTAAGATAGATCATCTCTTGCATAGCGATGACCCAGTTTAAAGGCTTAATACCCTTTTGATGGACACAAGCCATGAGCCAACGGGTAATATTGAGCTCAATAAAGGACAAGTACCGATAATTGGGTAGGTGATCGCGAAAGCCCATATCATGCGGTAGTACTCGATAATGGCGAACAATTGGCGCGCTCAACGCCTCGCTATCTAGGGTTTTATTATCACTCTTTTCTTGCTGCTTGAGCTGTTGTTTGAGTAAGCTTGTCATAATAAAAAAACGGATTAACATATTCATAGGGAACTCTTTTCGCGTTTGTTCTGTGTGTTATAGTCGATTCTAAATAAAATAGATATATGGTTTTTAGCCGCGGAACTGGTATAAATTTTACTGGCGTGCTGTGCCTACGCAGACAGAGGCTGCATAACTAATATTTAAACAAAAGCATCCCAGTCCCGCTGTGTCGTTTTTATAATGAACTCACTATATAAGTGAAATAATGGCGCTATACCATAACGCAAAAAAGCCACCGGAGTGACTTTTTTACTGGAAATGCTTATTAAAAAGTACTAATAGCTAATTAATGACCGCCGCCATTGATACTGCGTACCATCTCTTCCACCATTTTCTTGGCATCACCAAAGATCATCATAGTCTTATCCATGTAGAACAGACTGTTATCTAGACCAGCATAGCCTGTGCTCATTGAGCGCTTGATGACCATTACCGTTTGCGCTTTGGTTACCTCTAAGATAGGCATACCAAAGATTGGTGACGTGGGATCGTCTTTGGCTGATGGGTTGACCACGTCATTAGCACCAATGACTAGCACCACATCAGTACTTGGGAAGTCTGAATTAATCTCATCCATCTCCAAGATATCATCATAAGGAACGTCAGCCTCTGCCAATAGTACGTTCATGTGACCGGGCATACGACCGGCAACCGGGTGAATAGCAAAGCGTACATTGACGCCCTCTTCTTTTAGTAGCTCATATAGCTCTTTGACCGCATTCTGTGCACGGCCTTGCGCCATACCATAACCCGGTACGATAATGACGTCGCTAGCATTAGACATAAGAAAGCCTGCATCTTCTGCTGAGCCTGACTTATAGTTCTTTGGCGCGCCGTCATCAGCGCCGCCTGCCACCGCTGCACTGCCCATTCCGCCGAATAAAACGTTAATCAATGAGCGGTTCATCGCCTTACACATAATATAAGATAAAATTGCCCCTGATGAGCCGACCAGTGAGCCTGCAATAATTAGCATCGAGTTACCTAAGGTAAAACCAATACCTGCTGCAGCCCAACCTGAGAAGGAGTTAAGGAGCGACACAACTACGGGCATATCACCGCCGCCAATTGGCGCAATCCACATCCAACCAAAGGCGATCGCTAATACAGTCATAATGTAGAAGGCAGTGAGCGAATCAGTAATAAAGTATACTGCGCCAAAGCCTAGCATCGCGATAAATAATAGCGCTTGCACGGGCTTAACCCAGCCGCCATTGACCGTTTTTGCCCAACTTTTTGCGGCAAGTTTACCAAAGGCAAAGACCGAGGCTGAGAAGGTAATCGCACCGATGAAACAGCCAATAAATAGCTCTAAGCGGGTGACCGTATTGTACTCTTGATCAGAATGTAATACCGTTGCCAAAGCAATCGCTACTGCCGCCAGGCCAACTAAGGAGTGCATCAAAGCCACGGTTTCTGGCATTTGTGTCATCGCTACCGTTTTTGACTTCCAAATACCAACCGCTGCGCCTAATACCATGGCACCAATGATCATCCACATGATCGGACCTTCGGCCAAGAAGAAAGTGGTGATAACGGCAATAGCCATCGCGACCATACCCAAACGGTTACCGCGGATAGCGGTCTTTGGGCTTGAGAGTCCACGTAAGGTCAAGACAAATAAAATAGCGCCAACTAAATAAAACCAGTCCGCATTAGTGGCGATAAAGTTTGTTAAATCACTCATGCATCACCTCCATTATCCGTTTTTACCACTGGCGCTTTTTTGGGTTTAGGTTTGAACATTGATAACATACGCTCCGTCACTGAAAAGCCGCCAAAGATATTGATACTGGCTAAAAACACAGCAAAAGCACCGATCAAACTCGTCGCCGTAAACACTTGGTTATCGATAACGACGGTCTGCAAAATCGCCCCAACAATTACAATACTAGACAATGCATTGGTAACTGCCATCAAAGGCGTATGCAGCGCTGGAGTCACACCCCAAACCACGTAATAACCCACAAAGATCGCGAGTACAAATACGGTAAAAATTGCGACAAATGGCGTGCTAGCCATAGCGGCGCCAGCTGGCGCGGCTGCTAAAATAGTGGCAATCATTTTATCCTCCTAAAATTTATTCATTACTGACAGATTCATTAGTGATATAACAAAGACTCATAGCTGAGTAACTCAGTAGTCAGCCGCTTAGCGCTTCGCCAATCGTACTTGACCCTCATGGGTCACTGCCAGCGCGCCTTGAATCTCATCTTCCATATCTAAATGAAGCGCCAGTTGGTTCGGTGCAGCGTCAGTATTCGCATCATCTTCAGCAATCAAAGTCGTGATAAAGTTCACTAAGTTATTGGCATAAAGATCTGAGGACTGCGCGGCGAGCATAGATGGAATGTTTGCCGCACCAACGATACGCACGCCGTTGTCTGTAGTGACCGTCTCATTAGCAACTGCGCCTTCAACGTTGCCGCCGGTGCCCGCTGCCATATCGATCAGCACGGAGCCGGCTTTCATCTTATCGAGTGTGGTCTTATGCACCAATCTTGGAGCGTCACGACCTGGTATCTGCGCGGTGGTAATGACGATATCAGCGCCGCTTAGCGCTTTATCCACCACTGCCGCTTGATCTTTCATATACTGCTCTGAGGGCGTCCATGCATAACCGCCGGTTGCTTTGGCCTTTTGCGCTTCTTCCTCACTCATCGGTACATCTAGCCATTTACCGCCAAGCGACTCGACTTGCTCGCGTGCAGAAGGACGCAAATCACTTGCTTCAACCACAGCGCCTAGACGCTTGGCCGTAGCAATCGCTTGCAAGCCTGCTACGCCGACGCCTAAGATGACCACTTTGGCAGGCTTGACGGTACCTGCTGAGGTCATAAACATAGGAAAAGGACGTGAGTATTCATTGGCTGCTAAGAGCACCGCTTTATAACCGGCAAGGTTGGCTTGTGAGGATAAGACATCCATGTTTTGCGCGCGCGACAAGGTACGTGGCAATAGCTCCATCGCAAATACAGTCGCGCCTTTGGTCGCATAAGTCTCTAGCTGAGTATTACGGTAAGGATCTAGCATACCCACGACGATTTGCTTAGGCTTTAGCGTCTCGGTGAGCTCAGCTGGCAAGTCACTGATAGTGGTAATAATTTGCGACTGCTCAACCACCTCAGCGCTGCTGCTAGCAATATCGGCTCCAGCCGTCTGATAGCTGTCGTCTGTATAATAGGCTGCAAGACCTGCGCCTGACTGAACGACGACCTCAAACCCATGTCTACGCAGTTTTTTGACCGCGTCTGGGGTTAGTGCTACGCGGCTCTCAGTTGTGCTGTCTGCACTGATAACACCGATTTTCATATCGTCTCCTTACATGCAAATACTTGACTGATCACAAGCTTTGGCTTTATGGCTATATTGAGTGATAAAATAGTGGGCGCAAAAAAAACCCTGCTCAGCTCGTACTCTGTGAAGTAAAGCACTGAGCAAAGATTATCAATTCCCTAAATGATAATACTATCTTCATCATCTGTTTTTATTATAGAGACATCATCCCCTACCTTTCATTGTTTAATGATGACTCATAAGTAAATAAAAAGTTAGAGGTCGCGTCTGGGCTATAACTTTTATTGTTATATCAGAAAATTATTGACAATAATAGCCGTGTATACATTCTATTTTTTGCATATATTGCTGCTTTGAGCGCACCGATGGTTTACTTAGTCAATGCCTATCCTCTATCGCTATAGGTTTATGCTATGGTAGTGCCATGACTGACATCACAATTGGCTAAGTTTTTGCTTGCCCTATTTATTGATAATTACTCGATACTTAAAAAAGGAGCCTCTATGTACTTTGTACTCTCCCCTGCCAAGTCTTTAAATGAAACGGACGCTGTGCCATTGAACCTTGGCAATTATTATAGCCAGCCTGCCCTCATTGACGACTCAGCTCAACTGATAAAAACCCTTAAAGCCAAAGATCCGATGGATTTGCAAGAGCTTATGAGCATCTCCGATGATTTGGCGCAGCTAAATAGCGAGCGTAACCAAGCATGGCAAATGCCACATGACTCGGACAATGCCAAGCCTGCCGCTTATCTGTTCGATGGTGATGTTTATACTGGACTTGCCAGCTATGAGATGGATAAAGACACCATGCTGTATCTCAACGAGCATTTGGGTATCTTATCTGGTCTATATGGCGTGTTAAAACCGCTAGACTTGATGCAGCCGTACCGCTTAGAGATGGGCACTAAGCTAAAAAACGCGCGCGGTGATAATTTGTATGAGTTCTGGGGCGAGAAAATCACCGATGCTATTAATAAGCAGATGGCCGATAGCGATGACAAGGTACTGATTAACCTAGCGTCTAACGAGTACTTTAAATCGGTTAAGAAAAAAGCACTGGACGCGCAGATTATTACCCCTAGATTTGAAGATGAGAAGAACGGTCAATATAAAGTGATTAGCTTTTATGCCAAAAAAGCGCGCGGCCTGATGGTGAAATATGCCGCGGACAATAAGCTGACCAAAGCGGAACAACTCAAAAAGTTTGATTTGGTAGGTTATTATTATGTCGATGAGCTGTCTGACGATAATACTTGGACGTTTAGAAGAGATGAGGTAAATTCTTAATTTTTAGCGGATTAAATAAGGACAAAAAACCCCGATAAGCTCTCGCCTATCGGGGTTTTGTCTGCTGCGTACTATAGCGTAAAAGCTACAGTACTAAGCAGTACAGGTCAAAGGGCTGATTACATCATGCCGCCCATTCCACCCATGCCGCCCATTCCACCACCAGCGCCAGCAGGCATAGCACCCATGCCGTCATCGCTTTGTGGTAGATCAGTGATCATCGCTTCAGTCGTCAGCATAAGACCTGCAACAGAAGCTGCGTTTTCTAGCGCTGAGCGAGATACTTTAGCAGGGTCTAAGATACCCATCTGTAGCATATCACCGTATTCGCTAGATGCTGCGTTGTAACCGTAGTTACCGCTACCGCTCTTGACTTCGTTGACCACGACTGACGCTTCTTCGCCAGAGTTAGTCACGATTTGACGTAGCGGCGCTTCCATCGCGCGGCGTAGGATATTGATACCCGCGTCTTGGTCATCGTTATCGCCTTTTAGCTCAGATAAAGCGTTCATCGCACGAACGAGTGCAACACCGCCGCCAGGAACGACACCTTCTTCGACAGCCGCGCGAGTGGCATGTAGCGCATCATCAACGCGATCTTTTTTCTCTTTCATCTCAGTTTCAGTTGCCGCGCCAACTTTGATAACTGCTACGCCGCCAGCAAGTTTTGCCATGCGCTCTTGTAGCTTTTCTTTATCATAGTCAGAGGTAGACTCTTCCACTTGACGCTGAATAGATTCAACACGCTCGTTGATAGCTGTGGTTTCGCCTGCACCATTAACGATGACGGTGTTTTCTTTACCGACAGTGACTTTTTTGGCAGTACCGAGCTGCTCAAGGGTCGCTTCTTCTAGGCTTAGGCCAATCTCTTCTGAGATGACCGTACCGCCAGTCAAGATAGCGATATCTTGTAGCATCGCTTTACGGCGATCGCCAAAACCAGGGGCTTTTACGGCACAAGTTTTTAGGCCGCCGCGCATGTTGTTGACAACTAAGGTCGCTAAGGCTTCGTTTTCAACATCTTCAGCGATGATAAGCAGTGGCTTGCTCTGCTGCATGACTTGCTCAAGTAGTGGCACGATTTCGCGGATGTTGCCGATTTTTTTGTCAACCAATAAGATATATGGGTTTTCAAATTCAGCAGTTAAGCTATCTTGCTTATTAGCAAAATATGGGCTGATATAACCACGGTCAAACTGCATACCTTCGACCACTTCTAGAGTGTCCTCAAAGCTTGAGCCTTCCTCGACAGTGATAACGCCTTGCTTACCGACTTTTTCCATCGCTTGCGCAATAAGCTCACCGATTTTGGTATCTGAGTTCGCTGAGATAGAACCGACTTGAGCAATAGCTTTTGAGTCGTCCGCTGGCGTTGATAACTGATGAATCTGCTCAACTGCCGCGCGTACCGCTTTGTCGATACCGCGTTTGAGATCCATAGGGTTCATGCCGGCAGCGACTGACTTCATGCCTTCTTGCAGGATAGACTGAGCCAATACTGTAGCTGTCGTAGTCCCGTCACCGGCGACATCGTTAGTGCGGCTAGCGACTTCGCGAACGAGCTGCGCGCCCATGTTCTCAAACTTATTTTCAAGCTCGATCTCTTTGGCAACCGAAACACCATCTTTAGTAATGGTCGGTGCGCCAAAAGACTTATCGATTACCACGTTACGACCTTTAGGTCCTAGAGTGACTCGTACTGCGTTTGCTAGAACGTTGACACCGTCCATCATTTGCGTGCGAGCATCAATGCCAAACTTTACGTCTTTTGCCATGTCAAATTACTCCAATATTATTTTTGTTAATGTTTAAAAAGGTTTTATATAAGTAAATCGGGTATAAGAGGTTTAAAATTAACCTTCTAGTACACCCAATACATCAGACTCTTTCATAATCAGTAGCTCTTCGCCGTCAACTTTTACCGTTTGACCAGCATATTGACCGAACAAAACTTTATCGCCGACTTTAACATCTAAAGTGCGGACTTCACCGTTGTCACGAACCTGACCGTTACCCGTCGCTAGGATCTCACCCTGTGATGGTTTTTCTTGCGCTGAACCTGGTAATAAAATGCCACCAGCCGTTTTGGTTTCTTCTTCTATGCGGCGTACGACAATACGATCATGTAAAGGACGAATATTCATCGTTAGGACTCCAAAAGTTGTTTGAATAAAAGGTTCCATGTCAGTCCAATAATAGCAGCGCCGTCCAGCTTTTGTTTTTGACTACGCTATGGGCGCACTATTATAGACTCGCTTCAATAATAAGCTTCGAGCTTGTTTCAAAAAGTGGGGGCATAGGCATATCGCTTCAAGGGCGTGGGCCAAAAATTTACAAGAATAATGCAGATAAAAAAGGGTTTATCCCAAGTTAACAGCAAGCTTGCTGACAGGATGTTACTAAGCCTAAATGCTGTCCTGTTTTGGGTAACATCAACTACAAGAGCTAGACGTCTACCCAAAGGGCAAACCTTGAAAATGTAACAAGGTATGACCATTATAGTAGCTGACAATCTAGTGCTATAGTCAATTCGAAATAAAATCGATACATTAATATTGCCGTGCTACTGGTACAAATTTTCCTTGCTTGCTGTGTGCTTTGCACTTTTCGATGCTGCGCAAAATTCATCCCAGTAGCACTGTATCGGTTTTAAAGTGGATCAGCTATAACAAAGAAACACTAATAGCTACTGAGCGGCCACCATCGAATCATTAAAAGTCGAAACATGAAAAGTTGAATCGTTAAAAACGAATCATTAAAAGTTAAACCACTAGAACTCGAACAATCGAAAGTTAAATTATAAAAATCTTGCCACTCATTAGCGGTATAATTATTAAGGAATATCTATGACTGTATTATCTTCTTTAACTGCCATTAATACGCAACAACGCAACAACAAACGTACTACGCTCATAACAGGCGCTAGTATCGCTGCTATCGGAGCTTTATCTATGACCGTCCCTACTCTGGCTAGCGCCAAAACCGTTCAGCCTTCGACCGCTGATTATAGTTTTACCGTTGAAAATAAATACAAAGGTAACGCGACTCGTACCCTCAAAAAATCAGGCAATACTTGGAACTATAATGTGAAAGCTCGCGTAGCCGGTGTTGCAAGTGCGTCGCAAAGTAGTACCTTTACTATTATGGGCAACAATGTCACACCTTCTAAGGCGAGCACCACTTATAAGCTCTTAGGTATTGGACGTACGCATAATCTAAGTTTTGATTCGGCAGGTAAAAAGGTCACGAGTAGCTATAAAGGCAAAACCACAACGTCAAATATGGCGCAGCAAGCGTTTGATGATTTGAGTTTAGAAGTGCAAATTCGTCAAGACTTGTTAAATGGCAAATTCTCGGGCAACTACTACATGGCCAAAAAAGACAAAGTAGAAAAAACGCCGTTTAAAAAGGTAGGCAATACAAAAGTCACTGTACCAGCGGGTACGTTTGATACGGTACGAGTGGATCGTATCCATGATGATAGCGATCGCTCAACCAGCTTTTGGCTTGCACCAAGCCTAGATTATCTGCCTGTAAAAGTCAGTCAGATTAACGATGGTAAAAAGATGGACTTAGAGTTAAAAAAAGTGCGTTAAATGGTAATGCATTTAAGCTTTAAGCTTTAAGCTCTAAGCTCTAAGCTCTAAGCTGCAAAACTAACAGCTCCAAAGCTAAAAAGTACAAAACAAGAAGGTACAAAACGAAAAGCGGCGCTCTATAAATAGTAGAGCGCCGCTTTTTTATGTCAAAACATGCCGCTATTTTTGTACTTTATTCATCGAAGGTAAGCGCTTGAGCAGGATAAACAACCAAACATTGATTGCAAATAATAAAGCAAAATCAAGCCCATAAACCAAAATCTCTGTCCAACTGGTCCCATAAAAGCGCGTGAATAATACGACGCCGCTAGCGCCTAGATACACTAAGGTCAACATGCTGCTGACCAATAACATATAAGGAGAGCGCCCGCGTAATATGACAGGGGTGATAATAAAGGCCGGTATTAGCCATAAGCCATACCAAGCGATGCCGCCAATAATATCGGGATTGCTCGGATTAAACAGACTAATAAATATCGGCAGCACTAATAGCCGATACACTAGCCACACTAGCCAAGTTAGCAGCAAGCGCTGCTGCATAGGCGCAATAGGCTTTTTTGGCTTGACGGATTTAGCGGGTTTAGGGCCGGATGTTTGCTTAGAAGGCGTAGAAGTTGTGGACATTAGCGGCGGTAGTTTCCTAATTTATAGCACGTTTTTCGTTTAGCTTTTTGTCTGTGAGCTCATAAGCTCTCAGCCTCTAACGCTTCCAGTTTGCTTGCGACAGCGCTTGGGCAGTAATGGCTAGCCTGTGACCTTGAGCAATGGCCAGTTCGCGCTCATCATCGGTTATAGGCTGATCATGGGCGGCGCCGCTGACATGGCTTGCACCATAAGGCGTGCCACCGCGCTGGGTGCGATTGAGCGCCGCCTCACCATAAGGCAAGCCTACGATCATCATGCCATGATGCATAAGTGGCAACATCATCGTCAGTAGTGTCGTCTCTTGACCACCATGCATAGAACCGGTTGCGGTAAATACGGATGCAGGTTTGTTTTGTAGATTACCTGCCAGCCATAAGGTCACTGTATTATCCCAGAAGTATTTCATGGGGGCAGCCATATTACCAAAATGCGTCGGACTGCCTAAGGCCAATCCAGCGCAGTTCTTGAGATCGTCCATAGTACAATACAGGTCGCCCTCATCTGGTATTGCCGCTTTGCTTGCAGTCGTTTCAGCTGCCACCGTCGGCACCGTACGAATACGCGCGGTCATCCCGGCATCTTCTATCCCCTGAGCAATGGCATAAGCTAAAACGTTCGTGGTGCCATGACTTGAGTAATATAGCACTAATACATAGGGATCAATCTGACTCATTGGCAAAGCTTCCTTTTGGCTGATACTTGTCGAAACGATGGAATTACAGGCTACATTATGCCCGAGTCGTTGACTGACATGCAAACCGGCGAGTATTGCCTAGCATTTTGACACAAATAAGTGGCAACTGACGCTAGGACATTTTGTTACACTATTCTCACCTCTATCTTTCTACATGGTCAGTATGGAAAAATTAACTCAAAAACTCCCTTTTTTGCAGCAGCGTTGGTTTAAGTTTACGCAGTTTTTGGTTCGTCACTTCTTCGAAGATAACTGCCAGCAAAAAGCGGCCTCTTTGACCTACACAACCATGTTATCGATTGTGCCTATCGTCACGGTATTGCTGATGATTTTGTCTTCAGTGCCGGCGCTAGCTGCTGCCCGCGCGCAGATATACGAGTTGATATATAGTAATTTGCTGCCGCAATCGAGCCTACAAGTCAGTGAATACATCAATAATTTTGCCGAAAAGTCGACTAACTTGACCGCTATTGGTGTCGCGATTTTATTTGTCACTACTATCATGACTTTGACCACTATTGAACGCGCTTTTAATCAGATTTGGCGCGTCGATGAACGCTCAGGCGGTCTCAAAAGTCTGCTGCGCTATTGGACAATTATCACTTTAGGACCCTTAGTGTTAGGGACGGCTTTTATCGTCTCAAGCACGGTGCAAAGCTTGAGCTTTCTAAATCGTCAAATAGCTGGGTATGGTATCGATTGGTCGTTTTGGGTGCAGATGGTGTCGATCGGCATTACCGTTGCAGGCTTCATTGGTATGTATTGGTTTATTCCCAAAGCGCGCGTACCAGCGAAAAGCGCTATTATCGCGGGCGTTATCGTCGCGGTGGTGTTTGAGCTACTCAAGCATGTGTTTGGTACGGTGATGACCAACTTCACCAGCTATGAGGCGATTTATGGTGCTTTTGCCGCGGTTCCTATTTTTCTGTTATGGATTTATTTGTCTTGGAATCTGATATTACTAGGGGTTGAAATCAGCTATACCTTGACTATTTTTGAGACCGAAGAGGTCTATCCGCGTCATCCGTTACTGAGCTTGCTTGATATGCTCAACTTAGTTTATAGCCGTTATCTTAAAGGCGAGGTGGTCAGTGAAGTAGAGCTGCGTAACGTCTTGGGCCGCAAAGAGCTGCCTAAATGGTATCTTTATATTAATTACCTAAAAGACAGCAATCTGATCACTATGACTGATGACGACGATTATGTGCTCAAAAAAGATTTGAGCCGAATGACGCTATGGGATTTTTATCGGACGCTGCCCTATCCGCTACCGATTAAAGACGAGCTTGATGAGATGACGCTAGAGGATCAAGAGCCATGGCTGAGCTTACTAGTTGATCGGTTTGAGGATACAGAGGCTTTTGCTAAGCAGCAATTAAACCTGCCACTAGCTGCTATATTTGCGCATAGTCATCCGCGCAAAAAACATCCAGTAAAGGCCGGTAAGTCTGAGCCCTTCAAAGATAAGCGGACGCCGCCTTTTGAACCTGAAGCTTATGATAAAGACAGTGATGTCTCTCAAAATGATGATGATCTACAAGCCATTATCCCTAAGGGAGAGGTAAAACCCGCCAATACCGCTCGCCACAAAACTAGACGTAAAACCTTGCAGCGACGTCCGGCTACTAATGAGGGTAATATCATCACTGAAGCCGATAAGCCGAACTAGAATGATGAATACCTTTATAAGCATTGCTTTAAGGTCACCTTGATTAAAAGCCATATTAATTAAAGGTTATCTTGATTAAATAACCGTTAATAACGACTGAATAATAAACAATAGGGAGTCTGCGGCAGTGAGTGACCATACCAATAATAAGCACAAAAACTTACTGCATCGGTTTATCACCGTAAGCTTACATAGCGTTAAGCACTTCACGAGTCTTTTATCAAAGCAGAACCTAACGAGCCTGCCAGATCGTCTAAAAAACATTTGGGAGCGGCTGATAGGCTCTTATTGGTTTATCCCGACCTCCTTTGTACTCCTAGGCATTCTATTAGCGCCCCTACTCATCTCTATCGATCAGCGTTTAGATCGTGAGACGGTTCGAGACATCAGCTTCGCGTTTACCGGTGATGATGATGCCGCGCGCGCTATTATGACATCGATTGCAGGCGCTGTACTTGGCGTGGCGGGTACTACCTTTTCTATCACCATCGCTGTACTCTCCATGGCGTCCTCACAGTTTGGCCCTAGACTATTGCGGAACTTTTTGACTGACACTTCTAATCAGTTAGTGCTCGGGGCTTTTATCGGCACTTTTAGTTATAGCCTTTTGGTCTTAAAGTCGATTCATAAGTTTGACGTGAGCTTCGGGGTTCCGCAGCTGGCAGTGACTTTTGCCATTGTTATGGCCATTATTTGCGCTTTATTATTGGTGTACTTTATTCAGCATATGGTCCATGCGATTCAAGCTTCGCATGTGATACAAGACGCTAGTGATGATGCTATTGCTAATATTGATTATTGGTATAGCGAGACCTGCGACATCGAGCATCAGCGCGATGCCGCAGATAAGGATATCGATGATTATTTGTCTTGGGCAGCTGCGCCCATCTATGCTCCAACCTCAGGCTATCTGCAGCAGATATATATTGACTCCTTAATTATTTTAGCGAAGGACTACGGCGGGATAATCCGATTACAGACGAACCTTGGCAGCTTTGTCACCGATAAGAATATTATGGGCTATTTTTATCAGCGCCCTGCTAGAGATGATAGCTACTTACAAAAGACCAAAACCTCAAACTTAGCCATTATGCCGCGCGCTCCTGACGCACTGTTTTGGCAGCGTTTTGCGACTGGTATTGAGTTAGAACAGCGCCCATCACATACTAACGATATCGGCTACAGTCTAGGACAGATCACTGAGATTGCCATACGTGCCTTATCTCCTGGTATCAATGACCCCAAAACAGCAGTGAACTGCATTCAATCCTTGTCCTCTTGCTTGAGTCTTATGATGCGCCGTCAGCCACCAAGCCCCTATCATTTCTATCATCCGGCGCGTAATAAAGATATCAATGAGGTTACGGTGAGTCAGTCGCGGGCGTCTACCTTGGCAGTGGTGACTAAAACGCCAAAGATATCTGACTTTATTGACACCTCATTGGGTGAGATACGCCGTTATGCGACTGCTGATCTGATGGTGCTCAAAGCGCTTTGCCAAGCGCTAACCGATCTTAACTATGCTCGAGTCAATAGCGCGCAGCGCCAGTCCTTGCTGCATGAGCTAAAACTCATTGAAGCGGCCGGTCAACAAAACTTGGCTTATGATGAGCTGACAACAGATTTGCTCGATATGTGCTGGCAAGTGCGGCAGTTTATCCAAAGTGAAGATGCGCAGCATCAGTATTTTACTTATACCAGCACCTTTGACAGACATATTAGCAAAGCATTAGAGAGCCAGTCGAGATAACTTAATGCCGCTTTAGCGCGGTAAAACACATCGCGGCTTTTATTTTAATTAGTTTACTTTAATACCTATCTGAGACAATTTTATGGCATCTACCTCCGGCCTAAGCATCCTTGAGATCAGCGCTATCTTCTTATCGATAACTGCGCTTTTAAGCTACGTTAACCACCGCTTCATTGGTTTACCCACCACTATCGGGGTGATGGTGATATCCATTTTGCTGTCAATCTTTGCGATATTTTTGGGGTTTTTGGGTTTCGATCAGCTGATCGATTATGAGATCAGTTTATTAGAGCAGCTTGATTTCACCGAAGTCTTGCTCGACGGCATGCTCTCTATGCTGCTATTTGCTGGCGCTTTGCATGTCAATATTAGTGACTTGCGCCGCTATAAGCTGCCTATTGGTATATTGGCTTGTATCGGTACTATTGTCTCAGCACTTCTTATTGCGACAGCGATTTATTTGATGCTGCCGCTACTAGGTTTTAGCTTGCCTTTTATTTGGTGCTTATTGTTTGGCGCTTTAATCTCACCAACCGACCCTATCGCTGTGATGGGTATTTTGGCCTCTGCTGGCGCGCCCAAAAGCTTAGAGACCGTTATTGCTGGCGAGTCATTATTCAATGACGGTATCGGCGTCGTTATCTTTGTCATTTTGCTTGGAATTCTGACCAGTGGTGATATTCCAACGGCTAATTATGTGGCGCACACCCTAGCGGTTGAAGCTGGCGGCGGTATCGTTTTTGGCTTAGTGTTAGGCGCGATTTTGTATTACTTAATCAAGAGCATCGATAGCTATCAAGAAGAGGTGCTCTTGACTTTAGCTGGTGTCATCGGTGGTTATGCGCTCGCCAGCTATTGGCACCTGTCAGGGCCACTCGCGATGGTGATGATGGGTCTGATGTTAGGCAATCGCGGTCGTGCATTAGCGATGAGTGATCAGACTCGTCATTATGTTGACTTGTTTTGGGAGCTGATTGATGAGATTTTGAACGCTATTTTATTTGTTTTAATCGGCCTTGAGATCGTAATGATTGCTTATTCTAGTAATCTGTTTATCGCTGGCGGCTTGACCATTATCATTGCGCTACTAGCGCGCTTTATTGTCGTGGGTATGACCACAAAGACCTTTAGTCGACAGCTGGACTTGCCAGGTGGCGCTTGGAAAGTGTTGACTTGGGGTGGTTTGCGCGGTGGTATATCCGTCGCCTTAGTATTGCAGCTCCCCATAGGCGCTGAGCGTGACATTTTATTAGCCCTAACCTATGCGGTGGTTATATTTTCAATTTTAGTACAAGGCTTGAGTGTCGGCAGGGTCGCAAAAAGTATTGGGCATGATAAGCCTTCAAAAGTTGGCTTATAAGCTTGAACTGTCTAGCAGTTAAATCGATATAAAGTAAAATTAGATAAAAAAAGCAGCTATTACTCTAATTCTTAGTCATAGCTGCTCCGTTTATGAATACAGAATACATCTCAAGGACTAGCAGCACTTTTATATTAAACCTTTACGCTTCATATTACGATAAACCACTATGACAATGATAATGTTTAATACGAGGATAAATAACTTAAACCAGTCAAAAGGGCTAGTGATGAGATAGTACACTTCAACTGGGATAAATATACCGTAACCAAGCACGCTAAACCAATAAGCCCAGGTCTTATCCTGCCACAAGCCATACGCCTCAATAAAACGAATACTCGCGTAAGCACATATAAACAGCAAAAATAATGGCCAATTTTGACTGGCGCGCTGCGCAATCGCAACGACACTCTCAACCTGCGGCGCTAATAGCTGCCCAAAGTACTGCTGCCAAGAGTGCGTTGCAGTCGCTAACCAATCTTCAAGATCGCTATGCCATAGCCATAATGCTCCGGCACCTAGTAGCGCGCCCACGCCTTTAACAATCTCATAAATGGCGACCGCTTTTATCGATTCGCTAGCCGCGCTGGTCTTTTGCCTAGCTATGTTAGACAAAGAAAGTCTCCACAACTCGGCCTTGCAGCTGCTGCGCAAAGAACGGAGTGTTTTTACCATTAGACAGCATCGTCTCGCTTGTCACTTGCCACTCTACATTCGGATCGACTAAAACTGCGCCGCCAGTGTTTTCATACTGCGCGCTGATACCAGCAATTTTGGCAGGATTAAGGCATATCTTATCGACCAGTTGCTCTAGAGTTAAGATCTCATCGCGTACCAGCTGGCAAGCAAGCGCCATAAAAGTATCAAAGTTAGAAATACCTGGGGTGCTCTCAGCAAAAGGCGCTTTTTTGGCAGTTGCATTAAGAGGTTCGTGATGGCTGCAAATCGCATCTATAGTGCCATCTTGTAGACCACGGCGCAGCGCTTGCTGATCGGTGTTACTACGGAGCGGCGGCAACACGTAAGCTTGAGCATTAAATCCTTCCAAGTTATCGTCAGTGAGATACAGTTGATGCATAGCTACATCGCACGTCACCGGCAGACCTTTATCTTTTGCCCAGCGCATCAGCTCCACTGAAGACTTGCAAGACAATTGGCTAAAGTGCGCAGCGATACCCGTCTCCTCCACCATCAATAACTGCTTCGATAGGGCGACGGTTTCAGCGATCCACGGAATACCTTGCAGACCATGATAAGACGCAATGTAGCCTTCATGTGCGACCCCTTCACCGGACAGACTCGGCTCATCAGGATAAAAAAACACTTTTAGACCAAAAGTGGCGGCATACTCCAAGGTGCGCAATAGCACTAAATCATTAGCGAAAGGCTGGCGGGCATTAGAGACAGCGATACAGCCGCCTTTTTTTAGACCGGCAATGTTAGAAGGATTATCGCCTCTTAAGCCTTCGGTCAAAGCGCCAAGGATATGCAAATAAATACCGCCATCTTCAAGTGCGCGCTCACGCAGACCCTTAAGCAGTGAGCCATTTTCTAAGATAGGGTTGGTATCCGGCGGAATCACCACATGCAAAAAGCCATTACCGCGAGCAGCACGACCCTCTGAGATTAGCGTGCCATGCTGCTGTTGCCCCGGCTCGCGCAGACGCGCGCATAGATCTACTAATGGCGGTAGTACCCACATCTCGCGATCGGCTGTCAATGTTGCTAACTGAGCTGTCGCTGTGCTTGGCAGTGATTTTTTGAAAGATTCTGGGAGTAAGTCGTGCATTTGAGTGTCTGAACTTGTGAGGGTTGTCATGAGCGTTATTACCGTATCAATAAGCGGGATAAATAAGAATAAAATAGCATAGTAAGATACTAGGGCTTGACCCTATACTCTACTAAATGAGATTAGCTACGAGCTGCTTGGTGCGCGCGCTGCCCTTCCATCGCCAAAGCCAATACCGCCATACGAATAGCCACCCCATTACTGACCTGCTTTAGGATCACTGACTGGGCGCCATCTGCCACACTAGAGGCAATCTCAATACCGCGATTCATCGGCCCCGGATGCATAATGAGGGCATCAGGCTTCGCTAGCGCAACGCGCTCAGGGGTGATGCCATAATGTTTGTAGTACTCACTCGATGAGGCCAGTAGCGGCGAGCCAATCCGCTCGTTCTGTATTCTCAGCCCCATGATGACATCACAGTCGGCCACGCATTCATTCATATCCTCATAGACGTTTACGCCAAAACGTTCAATACCTTTAGGCAAAAGTGTGCGCGGCGCAATGACTCGAATGTCCTTGACCCCTAACGTTTGTAGCGCACTAATATCTGAGCGCGCAACTCGTGAGTGTTTAATGTCGCCAATAATCGCCACCGATAGCTCTTCAAATGGGCGCGGCGCTTCACGATGGATGGTGAGCATATCGAGCATACCTTGGGTCGGATGCGCGTGCCAGCCATCACCGCCATTGATAATGGCAATATCTGGGGTGACCTCTGTAGCCATAAAATGCGCTGCCCCTGAGGCCGAATGACGCACCACAAAAATATCCGCGGTCATCGCTTGCAAGTTCCATAGCGTGTCGCGTAAACTCTCCCCTTTTTTGGTACTTGAGCGCGCAATATCGATATTGAGCACATTAGCGCCCAGACGTTTTTCAGCTACCTCAAAGGTGGTGCGTGTCCGCGTTGAGGGCTCAAAGAACAAGTTCATGACCGTACAACCCTCAAGCTCAGGCCGGTTTAACAATTGACCTTTTTCATCGATAAAAGTCTCGGCCTTAGCGATGATGCGTTGAAGCTGCGCTTTATTAAGTCCTTCCACTCCTAAGAAGTGGCGAATGCTGCCATCATCATTGAGCTGCGGGCGACTCAGCGAAATATCGAGCTGCTTATGGATAGCGCGAGGATCGACCTTAGCGTAGTCTGTGGGCGAGATATTGGCGGTTGAACGGATATCATTAGAAGTTGGCATAGTCACGAATCTTTATTATTGATGTAGTAGAAAGATTTTATAAAATAAGTTTAATATAGATCTAAAGGCTCTAAGCGATAATATTGTAAGCAAACAGCAAGCCTATAATTACAGACAAAAAGACTTTGTAGTACTTATTTGCTACACTTTACGTGACTGCATTGCTGTCGTCGATAATGATAATAACAAATCAGTAGTAATGTCCGTCATAACGATAGTGTAGCTGATTTTTGTAGTCGTACAAGGGTCCCGTATTATCTATTTATCACGCTCATTTATGACGTGAAGCATTATTGCCTTTTTAATAGTTTTTGCAAGTCCAGATAGCACTCGATAAGAATAAAATAATAGTTACTTATATTGTATCTAGAGTATGTTGAACCTACGCTACCCTATACTTTTAACCTCTACCTTTACATCTCCTAGGAAACCCTATGATGACCTTAGCACAATATCTAAATCACCACTCTGCAAACCCTGCGGTCACTGAGCTTATTACGACGGTTACTGATGTGGGTAAGACGATCTCACAACTGCTTCAAAAAGGCGCGCTAGCGGACATCTTAGGAGAAGCGGGTAATCAAAACGTGCAAGGCGAAGAGCAAAAAAAGCTCGATGTGCTAGCCAACGACTTATTGCTAGAAGCTTTAGCAGACAACAAACATTGTGCTGGAGTAGCATCAGAAGAGCTCGATCACGCTACACCTGCCAATAAGGACGGTAGCCTACTTATCTTGTTTGATCCTCTGGATGGCTCATCGAACATCGATATCAATATGGCAGTGGGTACTATTTTTTCTATTTTGCCCTACCAGCGTCAAGGTCAAGTCAGCGCTGATGAAGACTTTTTGCAAGCTGGCAATCAACAACTAGCAGCAGGATATCTATTGTACGGTACCTCTACGGTTCTTGCTTTGACTATAGATGATAACGTCGCTATGTTTAGCTTAGATCCCGATAGCGGCGACTATTTGCTGATCGAAGAGCAAGTACAAATCTCAGCGGATACTAGCGAGTACGCTATCAATGCCTCGAATTATCGATATTGGAAGCCGCCTATGCAGCAGTATATCGATGAGCTAATCGCTGGCAAAACTGGCGTTCGTGGCCGCGATTTTAATACTCGCTGGGTTGCGGCCATGGTCGGCGATGTGCACCGAATCTTATGCCGCGGCGGTCTTTTTACTTATCCATTCGACACTAAAGACCCCAACAAAGCCGGTAAACTGCGCTTAATGTATGAAGCCAATCCGATGAGCTTACTTATAGAGCGTGCAGGCGGCATGGCAACCGACGCTATCACACGTATACTAGATATCGAACCCACCGATATCCATCAACGTGTACCGGTGGTGCTCGGTAGCAAAAACGAAGTCGCTTATGTCAAACAGCTCCATAGCGCTCATAATGAGTCGTAAGCTTAATTAGCTAAAGTAACGCTGATAAGGAGTTACTGAGATCAACCTTATCGGCGGCCCTTTGACTGGCTCTATTTCTATCATCCTTGCAGTTTTTATTTTCATTATCACCTTTTAAGCAGGCTGCTATGACCTCTACTCCTATTGAGCTGATTACCTCTGATAAGAATCAAACCGTAAAGCTGGCAAAAGCGCTCTTAACTCAAGCTCGCCAGCGTAAAAAGCAAGGGCAAACGGTCATAGAGGGCATTCACTTAATGGACGCAGCTCTGCGCAGTGACTACCCCTTAGTGCAAGTACTATTAGCGCAGTCGGCACATAGCCACCCTGAGGTGCAGCAGCTATTAGCGCGCCTGCCTACTTATACCAGTATTTTGACTGTCGCCGATTCGCTCTACGCCAGCTTTCGCAGCTTAGGGGCAGGCGTAGATATTATGGCGATAATCGATATACCGGCCCCAGCTCTGCCTACAATTGATCATGACTGCTTGATCTTAAATGATGTACAAGATAGTGGTAACGTAGGCACCTTACTTCGTACGGCAGCGGCGGTCGGTATCGAGACCGTGCTTTGTAGCACGAACACCGCGCAGGCATGGTCGCCCAAAACCCTACGAGCCGGCATGGGTGCTCAGTTTGCTCTGAACATCTACGAAAACTTAGCTATAACAGATATCTTGCAGCAAGTACAAACGCCGCTACTTGCGACTAGTTCTCATACAGATACCTTGATTTATGACTATGACTTACGTAGCCCTATTGCGTGGATAATGGGACACGAAGGCCAAGGGGTGAGTGATGAGCTCATGCAGTGCGCGACCCCTATTGCGCTACCGCAGCCCAATGGTCAAGAGAGCTTAAATGTGGCTATCGCAGGGTCGCTATGTCTATACGAGACGTTACGGCAAAGACAGTATAGCTAAACCTCCTTAAACTTCACGCTAGAAACTTCACGCTAGCTGACGTAAGGGTTTGCTCGTAGCCATTTAGTGGCTAAAAACTTCGTGCCTTTATTTACTGGCATGCCTGCGTGTAAGCTTAAAGGTTCGATACTGCCATCAAACTTGGTGTTAGCAAAATATAATGCCATACCCTTTTTGGGTCTGACTTCTAGATTTATCTTTGGAAAGTTAGTACCACCGCCCGCCTCGACATCCGATAGATACATCAGCAAAGTACCGACGCGTTGACCACCTTTACCGATGTTTTTTTGATAATTTGCGTTTTTAGGATCAAAAAAATCATAATGAGGACGGTACTCTTGGCCCTTACCATACTTTAAAACCTGTAACCCTTCTCCATGAACCACTGGCCAATGTAGTAATGCTGCTATCCTATTTTCTATCGTCGTTATCAAAGGCGTAGCACCGCGCTGGAAGCCGTGGCTTTTACTGGTTCTGGCATCGTGCTCTGCAAAAGTACCATCGACAGGGCTCACAACTCGAGAGTCTCGCATATTACCTTCAGCACTGCTTATCAGTTGATCACACTCTTTATGACTTAAGAAGCCCTCGATAACGGCGACAAAAGGAGGATAAAAAGTCGATGCCAGTCTCACCGTCTTATCCGGCAGCACTATCGAGTTATGGCTCATATCCATATAAGGAATATTGATCGTACCTGATTGCTGCGACATTAGCTCATAGGCTGCGCCATAAAAACCTCTCTCAAAAAGCGTATTAATGATTTTATGATAAGCGACGCCGCGATTTATATCTTAGATTAACACATGAAGTGCAATACCAAATGCAAGGTGAAAAAAAGACCTAGATGCGCTAGCATCAAAGTTTT